>NZ_RZSX01000162.1:0-9185 GCF_004023105.1 Mesorhizobium sp. M5C.F.Ca.IN.020.32.2.1
CGCCACCATCACCCGGGCGAGCTTCGACCTCTCGGACGACGACAGGGTCGCCGCGCAGCAGCGCCTTACACGTCTCAGCGAACGCTACCCGACAATCGAACGCTCTCGTCTGCTGTTGGACAACGATTGGGACGGCGCTTTCCGGAAAGGCCTCGGCTTTCTGCTCGATGGCCTCTCTCCAGGATGAGGCTGAACGGTAGCTTTGGACTCAAAGCGACTGTCGCAAAATCCCGATTAGAGCGACAGTTTTGCACCTGATTCTTTTGCGACGTCGCAGAAGAAGCCGTTGCGTCAAGGTTTATGGTTCCACGGTGGGTCGTGAGCCGAAATGCAAGCTGAGACACTGCCCGGGCACTTGACGAAAGGTCGGCCGCGCGCAATTCTGCTAAGATGTCAGACCAATTTTGGGCGTAGGCACCATGCGAGCGCGCGGCGAACTGCCCGGGGCACCTGCCACGCGTGTGGCAATCGCCACGCTCCCGCCGTTGGACCGCGGCAAGCAGGTTATGGAAGCGCTAGCCGACTATGTCGAGCGCGCTGCGCTGAAGAGCGGTGACCGGCTTCCGACCGAACGCGAATTGATGGCCGCGCTTTCCGTCGGGCGCTCGACGATACGCGAGGCGATGGGGCGTTTCGAAGCGCTCGGCGTCACCGAGACCCGCAAAGGCAGCGGCACCTACCTGCTGAAGCCGATATCCGCCGGCACGATCCATTTGCCGCTGTCGCTCGATACGGCAGAGCTGCGCGATGGCCTCTTGCACACCCTCGAGGTACGCCGCGGCATCGAGGCCGAGGCTAGCATGGTCGCGGCGCGGCGGCGGACAGTCGACGATCTGCGGACGATCGAGGAAAAACTCATCGAGATGGAGCGCGTCCATCTCGCCACCGGCACGTCGGGTCCGGAAGACTTGGCCTTTCACCTGGCCGTCTATGACGCCACGCACAACCCGCTTTTCCGCCAACTCCTGGGGCAGATGCGCGAAGCTTTCGAGCGCTTCTGGGACCATCCTTTCGACCGGCAGGATTTTGCGCGGCGATCGTTTCCGTATCACCGCGAGCTGTTCGATGCCATCGTCGCCAGGAACGCGGAGCTGGCGCGCGGAAAAACGCTGAAGATCCTCGAGATCGTGGCAGAGGATATCGAGGAAATGTCGAAATGAACGGTGCCGATTTTTTCGACCAGGCGTCGCTGATCGCCGCCCATGACGAGGGCAACGCCTTCGATGCCGTCGTTCCGCCGATCGTGCAGACCTCGCTCTTCACCTTCCCGAACTATGACGAGATGCTCGAGACATACCGCGGCGAAAAAGTGCGGCCGACCTACACGCGCGGGCTGAACCCGACCGTGCGCATGTTCGAGGAAATGCTGGCAAAACTGGAGGGCGCTGAGGACGCCATTGGTTTTGCGAGCGGCATGTCCGCCATCTCATCGGCAGTGCTGAGCTTCGTCGAACCGGGCGACCGCATTGTCGCGGTCAGGCATATCTACCCGGACGCGTTCCGGCTGTTCGGGACGCTGCTCGCGCGCATGCGCATCGAGGTGACCTATGTCGACGGGCGCGACGAGGCGGCTGTCGCGAGCGCCCTGCCTGGCGCCAAGCTGTTCTATATGGAAAGCCCCACCAGCTGGGTCATGGAAACGCATGACATCGGTGCGCTCGCTGCGCTGGCAAGGTCCAGCGGCATCCCGACCATCATCGACAACAGCTGGGCCAGCCCGGTCTTCCAGCGGCCGCTGTCGCTCGGTGTGGACGTTGTGGTCCACTCCGCATCCAAGTATCTGGGTGGCCACAGCGATGTCGTGGCCGGAGTGGTCGCGGGCTCGAAGGACTTGATCGGCCGCATCCGCGGCGAAGCCTATCCATATCTCGGCGGCAAGCTGTCGCCATTCGACGCCTGGCTCTTGATCCGCGGCTTGCGCACGCTGCCGATCCGGATGCGCGCGCATCAGGCCTCCGGCCTCGAAATCGCACGGCGCCTGCAGGATCATCCGATCGTGGAGAAGGTCTGTCATCCGGGGTTGGCCAACCAGCTTCCTGCGGGGCTCACCGGCACGTCGGGCCTGTTCTCATTTGTCTTCCGCGACGGCATCGATATCCGCACGTTTGCCGACCGCCTCAAGCTGTTCAAGCTGGGCGTGTCCTGGGGCGGCCACGAAAGCCTCATTGTGCCCGGCGAGGTCGTGCTGCAGCAGAAGGCCCAACCCAATTCCGCGATGGCGTTCGGCGTCCATCCGCGGTCCGTGCGTCTCCATGTCGGCCTTGAGGGAACCGAGGCGCTGTGGAGTGACCTGGAAACGGCGATCGACGCCGCGTCCGAAGAAAAGACCTGAAGCAACCAGACAAGAAGGGAACGGAAAATGAAGAAGCTTCTTATCGCCGCATTCGCCACCGTACTGATGTCGGGTGCTGCACTCGCCGACACGACGCTGAAGCTCGTGGAGGTGATCACCAGCCCCGAGCGCACCGAAACCCTGAAATCGATCGTCTCCAAATTCGAGGCTGCCAACCCGGGCACGAAGGTCGAAATCATCTCGCTGCCCTGGGGCGAGGCGTTCCAGAAATTCGCGACCATGGTGTCCGCCGGCGAAATCCCCGACGTTATGGAGATGCCGGACACCTGGCTCTCGCTCTATGCCAACAACGGCCTTCTCGAAAGCCTCGAACCCTATCTTGCCAAATGGGAGCACACCTCGGGCCTCACCGATCGCGCGCTTGAACTCGGCCGCGACGTGAACAACACCGCCTACATGCTCCCCTACGGCTTCTATCTCCGGGCGATGTTCTACAACAAGAAGCTGTTCCAGGAGGCTGGTGTCGCCGAGCCGCCCAAGACGATGGACGAGTTCGTGGCGGCGTCGGAGAAAGTTTCCAAGCTTCCGGGCAAATACGGCTACTGCCTGCGCGGCGGGCCGGGCGGCCTCAACGGCTGGATTATGTTCGGCGCAACGATGGCCGGGTCCAACAAATTCTTCAACGACGACGGCACCTCGACGATGAACAGCGAGGGCTGGATCAAGGGACTGACCTGGGTCGTCGATCTCTACAAGAAGGGATTGGCACCGAAGGACAGCGTCAACTGGGGTTTTAACGAAATCGTCGCCGGATTCTACACCGGCAATTGCGCAATGCTTGATCAGGATCCGGACGCACTGATCGCGATAGCCGAGCGGATGAAGCCGGAAGACTACGGCGTCACGACCATGCCGAAGGGGCCTGGCGGCAAGACGTTCCCGACCATCGGCTATGCCGGTTGGTCGATGATGGCGGCCAGCCAGAACAAGGACCTGTCCTGGAAGCTGATCGAAACGCTCGAAGGGCCCGAGGGCAACGTCGAGTGGAACAAGCGCACTGGAGCGCTGCCGGTCCACAAGTCGGCCGAAAAGGATCCCTTTTACTCAAGCGAGCAGTTCAAGGGCTGGTTCGCCGAACTCGAGGACAAGGATGCAGTGCCGACGGTCATGCCGACCTATCTCGAGGAGTTCGCCTTCTTCAAGGACTCGATGGTCATCAAGACCAGTCAACAGGCCCTGCTCGGCGATATCACACCCGAGGAAATGGCCAACCAGTGGGCGGACTATCTGACCAAGGCGCAGCAGAAACACCTGGCCAAGAAATAAACGGCGGACCGAGAGCATCGGAGCCGCCCATCGTGGGCGGCTCCGGTAGATCTCGTCCATGGTCGATTGGAAGGATGGCCAATTGGAACGAAAGCGTTAGCTGATGGTTTTTGACGCCACCGCCGGGTTCACGGAATCGCGCCGCCGGTCGCTGGTCGACCGGATCACGCGCCATGCCGAGCCGTATCTTTACACCGCCCCGGCGCTGATTCTGATCGTCACCATCATGCTGGCGCCGCTGGTGCTAGGCCTGTCCTACGCCTTCCGCGACGTGCACTTGCTCAACCCGTTCTCTGGCGGCTATGTCGGGCTCGATCATTTTCGCACCCTCTATGACGACGAAAATTTCTATCGGGCGCTGCGCAACACGCTGTGGTGGACCGGCGCATCCGTCTTCCTGCAATTCGTGTTCGGCCTGGCCCTAGCGCTGTTGCTCGACCGGCCGTTTGCCGGTCGCGCCATCGCGCAGGCGCTGGTGTTCCTGCCCTGGGCGGTGCCGACCTTCCTCACCGGGCTCAACTGGGCGTGGCTGTTCAACCCCGTCATCGGACCGCTGCCGCATTGGCTTTATGCGCTCGGCCTGATGAGTGAGCCGGCCAACATCCTTTCCAATCCGCAGCTCGCCATGTGGGGACCGATCATCGCCAACGTCTGGTGGGGCATTCCCTTCTTCGCCATCACGCTGCTGGCGGCGCTCCAGGCCATCCCGCGCGACCTCTACGAGGCGGCGGCGATCGACGGCGCCGGTGCGGTCAGGCGGTTCACGTCGATAACGTTGCCATTCCTTGCGCCGACCATTGCGATCACCGTGCTGTTGCGCACCGTCTGGATCGCGAACTTCGCCGACCTGATCATCGTCATGACCAGCGGCGGCCCAGCCGACCGCACGCAAATTGTCGCGAGCTACATCTTCACGCAGGCCTTCAGGGCCCTTGATTTCGGCTATGCCTCGGCCATTGCGCTGGTGCTGCTCATTCTGCTGCTCGCCTATTCGATGCTGATCGTCATGCTTCGGCAAGTCCTGATGGATCGGGCTTGATGGATCGGGCGATGACCAGATGAACAGGTATTCGATTTTCGGCACCGCGCTGCATCGCCTGGCGATCCTCTGCTACGTGGTCTTTGCGCTGTTCCCGCTGTTCTGGCTGTTGAAAGTATCGGTGACGCCGAACGATCTGCTCTATTCGGAGGGCGTGCGGATGTGGCCGTCGCGGATGAGCTTTGAACATTTCCGCTTCGTGCTCGCCCACAGCGCATTCCCGGTCTTCTTCAGGAACAGCATGATCGTTGCCGGCGCAACGGCCGTGATCGTGACGCTGCTCGCGTCTCTCTCTGGCTATGCGTTGTCGCGCTTCACCTTCCGCGGCAAATACTGGCTGGTCGCGCTGATGCTGCTCACCCAGATGTTTCCATTGGTGATGCTGGTCGCGCCGATCTTCAAGATGCTCTCGCCGCTCGGGCTGACCAACAGCCTGACCGGGCTGGTCGTCGTCTACACCGCCTTCAACATCCCTTTCGCAACGTTCCTGATGCAGTCGTTTTTCGACGGCATTCCCAAGGAGCTGGAGGAGGCGGCCAAGATCGATGGCGCTACGCAGTTCATGGCATTTCGCCAGATCGTCCTGCCGCTGACGCTGCCGGGCATTGCGGCGACGCTGGGTTTTGTGTTCACCGCCGCATGGAGCGAACTGCTGTTCGCGCTAATGCTGATTTCGGGCAACAGCGCCGCCACGTTTCCGGTCGGTCTGCTCACCTTCGTGTCGAAGTTTTCGGTCGATTTCGGGCAGATGATGGCGGCCGGCGTGCTGGCACTGATCCCGGCCTGCCTCTTCTTCCTGTTCATCCAGCGCTATCTGGTACAGGGCCTGACGGCCGGCGCGGTCAAGGGCTGAGTGAGGTTTCATGGCATCGATCGACATCCGCAACGTCCGCAAGAATTTCGGCATCGTCTCCGTGCTGCACGGCGTCGATCTGGCGATAAAGAACGGCGAGTTCGTGGTGCTGGTGGGCCCGTCGGGCTGCGGCAAGAGCACGCTGCTGCGGATGATCGCCGGGCTCGAGGAGGTGACCGAAGGTGAGATCCGGATCGACGGCATGCGCGTCAATGAGCGGGCGCCCAAGGACCGCGACATCGCCATGGTGTTCCAATCCTACGCGCTCTACCCACACATGAACGTCGCCGAGAACATGAGCTATGGCTTGCGGATCCGGAAGGCCGCCCACGAGAAGATCACAGCCGCTGTCAGCAATGCCGCCCGGAAGCTTGAGCTGCAGCCGCTGCTTGCGCGGCGGCCGAAGGCACTGTCGGGCGGTCAGCGCCAGCGCGTCGCGATGGGCCGCGCGATCGTGCGCCAACCCAAAGCATTCCTGTTCGACGAGCCGCTGTCCAACCTCGACGCGCGCCTGCGTGAGCAGATGCGGGCAGAGATCAAGAAGCTGCACCGCGACCTCGGCGCGACCTCGATCTATGTTACCCACGACCAGATCGAGGCGATGACACTGGCCGACCGGATCGTCGCCATGCATGAGGGCGTGGTGCAGCAGGTCGGCAGCCCGCTGGAGCTTTACGACCGCCCTGCCAACCTGTTCGTGGCCGGCTTCATCGGATCGCCGGCCATGAATTTTCTGTCGGCACGCTATGAGGTCGGCGCAGGCACGGCCGGCGCACGATTGCCTGACGGAACGCTGATTGGGCTTTCGTCTGGTTATCAACTGGAGGAAGGCGCGGCGGTGACGCTCGGCATCCGGCCGGAGCACGTCGAGATGTCGCCGGCCTCGGAGAGCAGCCTGAGGGCGACGGTCGACCTGATCGAGCCGACCGGCTTCGGCATCATCCTGCATCTCGGCCTGCACGGCCTGCCATTCAACGTCTTCACGCTCGACCGGGCGGCGCTGACGGCCGGCCCGACCGTGACCGTGGCGTTCCCGCCGCAGCATCTGCATTTGTTCGATGAGACGGGAAAGCGCGCATTGGAATCGAGCCTCCAGAAGGGGAAGGGCTGATCCTCGTTACGATCGCTCAGATCATTCGGATTCTCCCAAAACCGGTTTCCACTTTTAGGTCCCATGTTATTGTCTATCTTGGCACCGCCGAATTCGATACAACGTCCGGCCTCGACATGCTCCTGGACGAAATGGAACGCGCCCGCGGCGGCGCTAAATAATATCCGGGCAAGGTAGTCGAGCGCATGCGCTTTCTGTTTTTTCTGATCCTGCTCGCCGGCACCGGCATCGGCGTCGTCTATCCCTGGGCGATGAGCAATTTCTCCGGCCATGAGATTGGCACCTGGCGGGTCTACGAGCAGGGCCGGTTCAAGCCGGTGACGGTATTACTCGCCGCTCGCGACGCGCCGGTGCGGGTGCTGGTCGACCTCACCGCGAGGGCCGAACGCATCGTCGTCTCGCAACAGCGCACCGTGCTGACGCTGACCGCCGCCACCGGCGGCAGGACGGTGCTCGCCTCGACGCTGCAATTCAACCATTCGGAAAATCCGCGCCAGGTCAGCCCGCAACTGCCGGACAAGATCTTTCGCGACGAGGCAGGCCTGATCCCGACGGTCAGCCCCGGCCCCTACATCTTCACCGTCGGCCCAGGCGACGCCGAGGGCATCGAGATGCGGGCGGTGGACCTAGTGCTGCGCTCCGGCGTTGGCGAGGTCGATCATCGGGCGCAGCCGGTCGGCTTCTCGTTGATGGCAGTCGGCCTGATCGGGCTGGTGCTGGCGTTTCGTTTCGGTGGCGGCGGCCGGCCGCAAAATCCGAATTCGCAGCCGCCACCGCCGCGCTGGGGCAGGGGCGGGTCGTCGAATTGAGTATCGTATGAACTACCGCCACGCCTATCACGCCGGAAACTTCGCCGATGTCGTCAAGCATGTCGTGCTGAGCCGGCTCGTCGAATATCTGAAGCAGAAGGACAAGGCGTTTCGCGTCATCGACACCCATGCCGGCATCGGCCGCTACGACCTGTCATCGACTGAAGCGCAAAAGACCGGCGAATGGCAAGGCGGCATCAGCCGGCTTTTCGATGCCGCGCTCGACGCGCCGGCGGCATCACTTCTGGCGCCTTATCTGGAAGCCGTCCGTTCGCTCAATTCTGAAGGCGGCCTGAACAAATATCCGGGCTCGCCGCTGATCGCGCGTCATCTCATGCGCAAGCAGGACCGGCTGTCAGCGATCGAGTTGCATCGCCAGGATGCCGCGAAGCTGAGAGCGCTATTCGCCGGCGATTTCCAGACCCGGGTGATCGAGCTCGATGGCTGGCTGGCGCTCCGCGCGCATCTGCCGCCGAAGGAAAAGCGCGGTCTCGTGCTGGTCGATCCGCCGTTTGAGGAAGAGTGCGAGTTCGACCGCCTCGTCGATGGGCTGCGGAAAGCCCACAAGCGCTGGCCGGGCGGCATCTATGCGCTTTGGTATCCGGTCAAGGACCGCAAAGCGGTCATCGCCTTCCGGAAAGCGCTGGTGCAGTCAGGCGTCCCGAAGCTGCTCGACATCGGCTTCGAGATCAGGCCGCCATCGGCCGAGCCCAGCCTCGACGGCAGCGGCATGGTGGTGGTCAACCCGCCGTTCACGCTGGAGCGCGAGCTGCGCACGCTGCTGCCGGCCTTGCACAAATTGCTTGTCGTCGGAAAACCGGCGCACTGGACGCTGGAATGGCTGGCGGCGTAAGGCGGCAGAGGTATCCGCGCGCCTGCATTGGCTGAAGGCGATTTCAGCCTAAGAAACCATCGTCTCTACAACCGCTTGACCGCGCGCAAGCGAATCCGCACAGTGCGCGCAGTCGACCATAAGAGGCTGCCATGACTCGCTTCGCCCAATCCGCACTTGCCGCACTGATCGCCCTTTGCACGCCGCTCGGCGCGTCCCTCGCCGTCACCCAGGCAGCAAAGGCGGCCGACCTTGCCGTCTATACCGAAGAAGACAGCGGCGTTTGCGGTGAGGCCTGGGTGCTGAACAAGATCACCAGCCGCTTCTCCTACCAGGTGCGCCACGTGCCGAATCTGCCCGATGTCGAGATCACCGATTTCCAGGGGATCCACCAGCACCGCTATCTGCCAGCCAATGAAACCTGGCCGATCGGCCGTCGCTATTGCGGCGCCACCGTCAGCCTGTCCGACGGCCACGCCCGCACCATCTGGTATCTGATCGAGGAAGGGCAGGGCTTTGCCTCGATCGGCGATAATGTCGAATTCTGCGTCGCGGGCTTCGACCGCTGGATGGTCTACAACGGCCGCTGCCGCGTCCTGCGCTGAACGCGTTTACCTGGCTGCTCCGCCTCATCGAGGATGGCGCGAAGGAAGGCGGCGTGACCGCGAAAGGCGCGCCGTCCGATTGATGTCGCCTTGACCCGCGTTTGCGGCCGGCGTCCGACAAACAGCTTTTCGACATCGACATATCCCGCCTTGGCAAGCGTATCGATATGCGCGCCGAGATTGCCGTCGGTGGCATTGACGATGGCCTTCAATCGGGTGAATTCCAGCGCTTCGCGCCTCTCCAGAGAATTCAGCGCCGCCATGATCATGAGCCGCACGCTCTGGTGGATGATTTCGTCGGCAGCCATCATTGGGCC
>NZ_RZSX01001630.1:0-509 GCF_004023105.1 Mesorhizobium sp. M5C.F.Ca.IN.020.32.2.1
GGTCAAGGTCGAGCACGGCCCGGCCGCCTACGCCTATTACAACGCGGCGATCCTGGAAGAGGGCGGTCCGTTCGCCTTCTTCGACGAAAGCATGACGGCGGAAATAGTGCGCGCCGGCATGGGCGTGGTCGGAAAATTCCTCGCCCTCCAAGGCACCGGCGGCTCGGCCTCGACGCGCGACGGTTTCGACAAGATGCGGCAGGCCGGCGCCGCCGCACGGCAGATGCTGATTGCAGCGGCCGCGCAAAAGCTCGGTATAGCTGCTGCCGATCTGGAAACGGCCAATGGCTCGATCCTGCACAAGGCGTCGGGCAAGTCGCTGACCTATGGCGCGGTCGCCGCGACCGCTGCGATAATGGCGCCGCCTGCTGATATCAGGCTCAAGGACAAAGCCGACTGGAAACTGCTCGGCAAGCCGCAAAAACGCATCGACATGCTGGCCAAGGTGACCGGGGCGCCGATCTTCGGCATCGACGTGACGCTGCCGGACCTGCTGTACGGCACGGTTA
>NZ_RZSX01001631.1:0-508 GCF_004023105.1 Mesorhizobium sp. M5C.F.Ca.IN.020.32.2.1
CTACAAGACGTGGATCGCCGGGCAGCTCGAACCGGCTGGCCGGCTGACCGTCGATGCCGGCGCCATCGGTGCGCTGCTGTCGGGCAAGTCGCTGTTGCCGGCCGGCGTCAAACTGGTCAGCGGCAATTTCTCGCGCGGCGATACGGTGGCGATCCTGTCGCCCGAAGGCCGCGAGATCGCGCGCGGACTGGTTGCCTACGATGCCGCCGATGCCGTAAGGATCGCAGGGTTGAAGACGGCCGAGATCGAAACGGTGCTCGGCTACGAGGCGCGATCGGCGATGATCCACCGCGACGACCTTGTGGTGAGCCGTCCCGCAGACCAAGTATGGGCCGGTGACCAAGTAACCAGCGGAGGATGAGCCATGCTGAAGCTGCATGAAAAATCCCGGGACGACACTGCCGCGCTGATGGCCGATATCGGCCGCCGCGCGCGGGCCGCCGCGCGACCGCTGGCCGTCGCCACAGCCGAGCGCAAGCACGCCGCGTTGATCGCCATGGCGCAGGCG
>NZ_RZSX01001632.1:0-505 GCF_004023105.1 Mesorhizobium sp. M5C.F.Ca.IN.020.32.2.1
CTAGAAAGTTTTAAAGAAATATTGAGATAATTATTATTTGCGTCTTTGGATACCTTTCTCGACGGACCGCGAAGTTCTTTGACTATCGATCGCTTATAATGTAAGCTTATATTTCAAGATCAAGCAGCGATATTGCGCTCGCTTTCGACGACCGAATTGGAACGGCATTGCGAGTGCCACCGTTGCTGTGCTGAAATGACAATTACGAATTTGGTCGGGCGGGACCTTCCGAAGTGCGGCCGGTGCATTTGTCCTTAAAGTGAAGCCGTCATTGCTCGTGGCTTGCGCGGATGAAAATACTCCTGACGTCGATCTCTATAGAGTTCCCCCTTGCGACCTATGGCCTTGCCGCTGAATTGCAGGGTAACAGCCAGCTCCTCGCTTGCCAGGTGGAAATGATCGACCTCGATTGGGCGCGCCTTTCCCACTACGAGCGGAAGAACTCGGAAATCTGGCGTTACCTGGCGAAAATTGACGCCGTGAAGCCCGACATAATCTGCTTCTC
>NZ_RZSX01001633.1:0-501 GCF_004023105.1 Mesorhizobium sp. M5C.F.Ca.IN.020.32.2.1
TTTCTCGCGTGTTCGACGCGGCCAAGCCGCTAAATCTGCCGGTAAAACTCCACGCTGACCAATTGTCCAATCTGCACGGCGCAGAACTTGCGGCGCGTTATGGCGCCCTGTCGGCCGACCATCTCGAATACACTGACGAGGCGGGTGCGGCGGCGATGGCGAGGGCAGGAACCGTGGCGACGATCCTGCCCGGCGCCTACTATTTCATCCGTGAGACCAAGAAGCCGCCGATCGGTCTGTTTCGCCAGCACGGCGTCAAAATGGCGGTCGCCACGGACTGCAATCCCGGCACATCGCCGCTGACCTCACTGCTGCTGACCATGAACATGGCGGCGACTTTGTTCGGTCTGACTGTTGACGAATGCCTTGCCGGTGTCACCCGCGAGGCCGCCCGCGCGCTGGGACTGCTCGGACAGACCGGTACGCTGGAGGCTGGAAAATCAGCCGACCTGGCGATCTGGGATATCGACCGCCCGGCCGAGCTCGTCTACCGCATGGGCT
>NZ_RZSX01001634.1:0-501 GCF_004023105.1 Mesorhizobium sp. M5C.F.Ca.IN.020.32.2.1
GATCACCGGATTTCAGCCGCACGACGCGCTTGCCGTCGCGGCCGAGTTCGATCAGCAGCGCGTTGATTTCGGCCTGGCTCTTGGTATGGCAGCCCTTGCGTTTGCCCACCGGCAGACGCTCGGCGTCGCGGCGGCCCATGGCGACGATCGTCTCCGGCACGAGTGCGTCATGGACGATGACATCGGCTTCCATCAGCAGGCGGTGGGCGCGCAACGTCAGCAGGTCTTCGGCGCCGGGACCCGCGCCAACCAGGGCAATGTGGCCCGATGCCGGCGCGTTCGAAAGCAACAGGTCAACGGCGGCATCATGCGCCTGCGAAAGCTGGCCGGCCGCCATGGCGCGGGCCGGCGCGCCGCCGAAAAAGTCGCTCCAGAAGCGCCGACGGGCATTGCCTTTCGGCAGCAATCTCTCAGCGGTGCCGCGTAACGAGGCGGCAAGCGAAGCAAGCGGCCCGAGCGACGGCGACAGCATGCGGTCGATGCGGCTGAGCAGCATCTGGG
>NZ_RZSX01001635.1:0-495 GCF_004023105.1 Mesorhizobium sp. M5C.F.Ca.IN.020.32.2.1
GCCCTGAAGCCGGGGGTCGGCCGAAGCGGCTGTTCCACGATAAGGTCGGCATTCTGAGGGATGCCGACGGCGATCAGATCGCCTTCAAGGGGTCCATGAACGAGACCTGGCCGGGCCTGGCCCGCGACGGCAACCTGGAATCCGTCGATGTTTTCGCCAGCTGGCGCGACGAGGGCGAACTGAGCCGCGTGCGGGACGAGGCCGAATATTTCGAGCGGCTTTGGAATGACGACTGGCCGGGCGTGACGGTGCGGCCGTTCCCTGAGACGGCGCGCAGCGCCATCGTTTCCGCCGCCGACGCTGGCCGATGGCCCGATTTCGTAGACGAGATCTGCCTAGAGCTCGAGAAAGCCGCACGTTGGTCCGCCGAAGCGGGGAAGGCCGATGGGCGCACGCCGCGGCCTCACCAGGTCGTCGCCCTAGAAGCTTGGGAAGCGGGCGGCCGCCGCGGAATCCTCAAGCACGCCACCGGCTCGGGCAAGACCTTCACTGCCC
>NZ_RZSX01001636.1:0-495 GCF_004023105.1 Mesorhizobium sp. M5C.F.Ca.IN.020.32.2.1
GCGCATATACGCGGATGTGTCTAGGCTTTCGAGAGTACGGTTTTCGACGGCTGGGTCTGCTGGGCGTTTTCCAACCACGATGTCGTTCGCCATGTGACACGCTGGACGAGGCCCGGCGGCGATCTGGAAAGGACGGCGAAGTTCTCGATCGCGCTGCTGTCATGCCTGCGTGGATCGATCTGCCTCTATCAGGGCGAGGAGCTCGGGCTGGAGGAGGCGGAATTGGCGTTCGAGGATCTGCGCGATCCTTACGGCATCCGCTTCTGGCCGGGATTCAAGGGCAGGGATGGATGCCGCACGCCGATGGTCTGGGAGAAAGGCGCCGACAATGCCGGGTTTTCAACAGGCGAGCCGTGGCTCCCGATCCCGGAAAGCCATCGCGCCCGCGCGGTCGATGTCCAGAACGCCGAGAAAAAGTCGGTTCTAGCCAGCTACCGGGCGATGCTGGCGTTGCGCAAGCAGCATGCGGCGCTGGTTCGGGGCTCGATCCGGTTC
>NZ_RZSX01001637.1:0-494 GCF_004023105.1 Mesorhizobium sp. M5C.F.Ca.IN.020.32.2.1
GCGGTCTCCTGATGCTCCTGATCGTCCTGGCGCTGGCTGCCCCGATTTACGCCGGCGATCCGGTGAACATGGATCCGTTCAAGCGCCTCCAGCCGCCTTCCGCCGAGATGTGGTTCGGGAGCGACAATCTGGGCCGCGACGTGTTTGCCCGAACGATCTTTGGCGCTCGCATCTCCCTTATGGTCGGATTGTTGTCGGCGGCGTGCGCGGCTCTTGTCGGTCTTCTGATCGGAGTCGTCGCCGGCTACAGCCGCAGCTTCGACAACGTCGTCATGCGGATCATGGATGGCCTGATGTCGATTCCGACGATACTGCTGGCGATTGCCCTTATTTCGCTGACAGGCCCCGGCATCGGGATCCTCATCGTCGCGATCGCAATTCCCGAGACGCCAGCCGTCGCGCGGCTGGTTCGTTCGGTGGTTCTGGGTGTTCGCGAGCGTCCGTATGTCGAGGCCGCGCTCTGTGGCGGGGCCCGTCTGCCGGAGGTGCTGTGG
>NZ_RZSX01001638.1:0-491 GCF_004023105.1 Mesorhizobium sp. M5C.F.Ca.IN.020.32.2.1
TTTCCGGACCATGCGCGAGTTCGAGCGGCTGCGCGATTCAGACGAACTGCTCGAATGGGCCGAAGTGCATGGCAATTGCTATGCGACGCCGCGTGAACCGGCCGAACTGGCGCTGGCACAGGGCCGCGACATGCTGTTCGACATCGACTGGCAGGGCGCCCAGCAGCTCAAGGAGAAGATGCGCGCCGACATCGTCTCGATCTTCATCCTGCCGCCCTCGATGAAAGAATTGAAGGCGCGGCTGAAGCGCCGCGCCGAGGACCAGGAATCGGTGATCGAGACGCGTCTGAAAAACGCCCGCAACGAGATCGAGCACTGGAAGGAATATGATTTCGTCATCATCAACGACGATCTCGACCGCGCCTTCGCCGAAGTGCGCGGCATCGTCATCGCCGAACGGCTCAGACGCGACCGCCGGCCCGGTCTATTCGATTTCGTCTCGGGGCTGCTCGACGAGAAGACGGATTAGGGGCGCGCCCGCGCAGTTACAC
>NZ_RZSX01001639.1:0-490 GCF_004023105.1 Mesorhizobium sp. M5C.F.Ca.IN.020.32.2.1
TCTTGTCCACCGGCGAGAAGTTGGCCGCCGCCCTGGTGCTCAACCGGCCCGATTGGCTGGCCGAAATGAACTACACGCTCGCCGAGACGATCGAGCGCGTCGGCCCGCAGTGGCTGGCCCTAATTCCCGAAGCAGCGCGCGTGCTGGAATACGAAGACGAGCATGCCGCGGGTAAGGCATGAATAGGCGAGAGATCCCCAGTTTGCGCGTCGCGCGTATCTATTTGCGGGTCAGCACCGAAGAACAGGACCTGGCTCGCCAAGAGGCGATGGTAGGCCAAGCCAAAGCGGCCGGATATTACATCGCCGGCGTCTACCGCGAGAAAGCGTCGGGTGCTCGCGCCGATCGGCCGGAGCTGCTGCGCCTCATCTCTGACCTCCAGCCGGACGAGGTCGTCATTGCGGAGAAGATCGACCGCATTAGCCGCCTGCCGTTGCCAGAAGCCGAAAAGCTCGTTGCGACGATCCGCGCGAAGGGCGCACGGCTTGCC
>NZ_RZSX01000163.1:0-9171 GCF_004023105.1 Mesorhizobium sp. M5C.F.Ca.IN.020.32.2.1
CTTCATGCCATCGCCTCGTGCCGCATGGAGAAGGCATGTCGGCACCTCCCCGATGATGTTGGCAGCGGGGATCACGTGCTCGAAGCGGGGCTGGGCTTCGCTGTCAAGACGGCAAAGCCTCGATATATCGGCCGCGATGCGGTGCTGAGAAAACTTGAGGCGGGCCTCGACCGTCGGTTGGTTCAGTTCCGCCTTAAAGATCCTGCCCCTCTACTTCATAAGAACGAAGTCGTTTTCCGAGACGGTCGGATCGCCGGAACAATCACTTCCGGAGACTACGGGCACACGCTCGGTGGATCCCTCGGCCTTGGCTATGTACCGTGCAAGGACGAAAGCGAGGCAGCTCTGCTCTCCGCTTCTTACGAGATTGAGATAGCCGGCGAGCGCTTTGCGGCGGAAATCTCCCTCGAACCGATGTATGACCCGAAGGGCGAGCGAATGCGGGCTTGACTTTCGATTCGAGCCGTTCGGCATCCAGCAGCGTATCATAGTACCGAAGCTCGCAGGCCGGGCCTAATAAACGGCCTTCTGGACCTCGAAGGCGCGGTTCACGAGCCAATTGGTGCGGATGCCACGTGTTCGACTGGATTCAGCTCGAGCGCGAGCGCAGGGGATGGGCGTAATCTCCGGGCGAATCGAAATGCTGGCCTCCCCGTTCAATGCGATCAAGAAGCACTGTTATCATGTCACTCTTCTACTCGCCGAACGGACGCCAAGTTGCCAATAGGTATCGTTTACCGAGAGCGCGGTCGTCTCGGGGCGACATGAGGCCGCCAGATAAGGGCTTTGCGAGGGATGAGCTTTGAGCAGCAATCGCGGGCCCTGTGACAGAAAGGAGGCAACTGAGACAGCAGAATGAATTAGCCCGCGCGCCCGTGGCAGTTTTGTCGACCAGCCAGTGGTCACGTGGTGCCCAGCATTGGTAGGCGTCATGTCGGTCTTGGCCAGGTCTCTTCGATGATGCCCAGGCCGGACGGATCGATCAAACCGTTATAGGTGTAGCCGCTGGGCATGGCGGGGACTTAGACCAGGGCGGTCTTTACCGCGCGGCCAGCGCCATTTTTGAACGTGAGTCGGCGCAAGTACCGGCCCAAGGTTGAGGTATGGCCCCAGGCAGCGTCCGGCCAAGGGCGGCCCAAAGATTGGCATCGGCTGACCGCCGAGGCTCTCACTAAGACGAACTTCAGAGGCAGGTCACCAACTACAAGCTGGTTCGCCGGTAAACTGAGATGTGACCTTTGGATTCATTGGTGAACGCGCCCCTCGCCCAATCTCCCCAACGCTCCGCCAGCTCCAGCCCAACGCATTCGGCCATTGTATCGAGCTCCTGGTGATAAACGTACCGAACGCGTTGTGGTAAACGTCTGACGGATGTACCAGAAAACCAGAGGATGGTTGAAGTCAAGTTCTGGTTTACTGGGTCATGGAGTACCGCATTGACAAAGGTATTCTCATGATCAACGTACATCGTAGTAGTTTTCTGGCCGCCGACAAAACCGTCCAAGGGTGGAACACGAACTTCTATTACCACAACCCCCTTCTCTGTTAGCGCCTCCGCAGCCGATCGAAGGCAGGCTATTTGCTCTTCGCGCGTGGAGAGCAGGGTGAATGTGCCATAAACACAATAGACCAAATCGTAGCGTTGTTCTGAGCTGAAATCGGAAATGTCCCCCTTCCAGGCTTTGATCACATCAGTACGTTTGGCGAGAAGTTTTAACATGCTGTCTGAATTGTCGATGCCTTCGACCCTGACTCCCCGCTCGCTCAACGGCACCGCCACGCGCCCATTGCCAATACCGAGCTCAAGAGCCACTCCTCCTCTGGAAAGTTGCTCGAGGAGGGCAGCAGTTTCGTCTGCCTCCGCAACTTTCCCTAATAAGCTGGTAAATTTTTCATATGTGGAAGCCCTACTCTCGTCATAGGCAAAAATGTCTGACATGCTATTCTCCACATTGAACCTTCGTTGTTACAAGTAAATTAAGGATGTTTTTCCGAGTTTTGCCAAATATGACCTCTTCGTTCTGGCTGTCGCACATCATTCAACGAACTTAATAGTCTTCGGATAATCAGAGATGTTCGTGTATGTTTGCGTTATTTCCTCGTCCGCCTTTATGTCTCTAATTGCTACAAGGCTGGCCCATGCGCCGGATTCTTCATCAGCCCAAACCGTTTCTGAATTAGGGTTCACAGAATGATTTACCAACGACGCGAGTCCAAAAACAACATAGCGCGCCAAAGGACCGATTTTTTGATTTTTGTCGCCCCGAACGAAGTAATATTGAAGTACCCCTGTGAGATTTATGAGATTTGCTTGTCGATCGTCAAATTCCCACGTTGGAGCTCGCTCAATTAAATCTCCAATATTAAAATTAATATTGGCGAACAAACCACGCCCTTTTCCGGGAACTGTCTTCACATAGAGAGCGTTACTGCGATCAAAAACCCTATCGACCATCGTGTGTACCTTCTTAATCCTGAGTTTGGAGCTGATGGGCAGTCCTTGAGCTTCCGGACGCGATTCACCAGCAATTACTTCAACGAAAGTCGGCGGCGTGTTGACGAGCGCTCAGCTACGAGGCTCACTGTTCTCGCCGCAAACCTCCTCCTCACGGAGGTGCCATTGAGGCCTCGGCCAAATCCAAGTATACTTTCGCCACTTCGCGTCCCCACCACTAAGGAGCGCATCGGTGGGATCGGCAAAGCGCTTCTAGGGGACGAGGTTCAATGGCTCATTCCACAACTTGTTCTCCGTGAGAGAACATAGCTAGTTCTCAACCTCGTCATACCTACCAATATGCGTGGGTTCGTTAGTTGACTTACGTTTCGCTCCAACCAACCCGGTTCACGTATTCCAAGGCCGGGACCACGTACTCGAATGGGAACCGATCGGCGAGCGCATCAAAGACGCCTCGGGAAACGAGAGCGATCTTGGGTACGAACGGCAGGCATTCTATCATCCGGCCCGAACGGCGATCGGATCGGGCCCGATCGAACCAGGCGAGTTCCTTGGAACTTACAGCTTCCGATCTCACGATGCTCAGCATCTACAACGAGGTTCATCACCGGCCAACAGCGAACTACATCTCGATCTATTCACACCCCTGTTGAGTCGTTGGCGTAATGTCGGGGATCTGAGGTTCGACTCCAAAGCCTCGTTTCGCGATGATATCTTTCACGCCTGGGTCGAGCGCAACGATCCGGCCGACCTCGGGGATGGCCCGTATCATTCTTTCGGCGAAGTCAGAATGTGGATACGTCTTCGGTCAGTCCGCTCGCCACCGGTCAGCGCGTTATTTCGGTGACCAACCTCGACGAGGGGGCCGCCGGGCTCACATCACCTCAAGTCAGCGACCCGCACGCGCCGCAAGGCCCCAAACGTCGCCTGCACCGAAATGCTTGCCGCAGACCTAGGCGGTGATGCCGAGCCCTTGGATGAACGACACGGGTTAGGAGAGCCCTTGCATCTCGGGGGCGGTAGGCTTTTGCTCACAAGCCGAGCCGAACCCTACTGCGGCACAGATACGCGGTATCGTCGAGAATATGGCAGCCGCTCCCGGGCTCCCCCATGAACGGCTGAACGACTGCGGTTTCGGAGTGATGTAGCCCGCAGCCCCTCGTCGATGAAGCGCCGCGCCAGCAATCGTCGTGATGCGGATACTGCGCAGAATGATACTTGGCGCACTGTGGGCCGTTAGCAAAAGGCACGAGGAGGCGATGAAGCTCTATCGCAGAATATACTCTGAACCGAAATCGATGACGTGCATGTGAAGGCCTTGTGCCCTCGCCCGAACCGCGTGATCCTTGTCAGTCGCGGCAACGATAACCTGCCCCCCCTTCCTGCAAACGTCTGCGACGATATCGAAGAACTTGAGGTAATCTTGTCGGTCGATGTTCTGCTGGGCAGGCTCGTCGAAAACAGTCAGATTCGGATGGTTGCTTTTCTGGGAGTTATCACGGCTGGCGTGAAGGGCGAGCACGAAGGCCGTTATGATGCGGATCCAGTCACTAGCCGAGGTCCCGAAATCGGCCCGAACTCGCCGGTCACGATCGTTTACGATGACTCTCGGCATGAAAGAGCCCTCATCGATCACCATGGAGCCGATCTCGAAAGAATTGAAACCTAGGCGCCCGAGATAATCTCTGAACGTTCTTTGGAATTGCCGTAGAAGGCTTTGGTCGTCAGCGCTCAGGTCACTCCTCAGTTTCGAAAGCTTTCCAGCAACGTCAAGATACTCGTTCCAAAGGTTCAGAAGAGCGGCAAGCTCGCTGCTAGTCTGGTCGAGCAGATCGCGATAGCTCCCTATCGCGTTCTCTATTCGCGCGATGTCGCGGGCACGCGCCATTAGTTCCGATGGAATTGCACCAGCCAGGCTTTTTTGGATTTCCGACTGCTGGGTCAGAGCAATACTGATTTCGTTTCCAAGCTGCTCTGATTCGACCTGGTGACGCTCACGCCTGGCGATCTCGACGCTAATGATATCCTGCAAGAGGTTTCGTTGGTCGGTAATGTATTCGACATTTTCATCGATTGACATGGTCGGAAAGCTGCGCATCTGCGACAGTAGCGTGCCATCCATCGACTGCTCGCAAACCGGGCACGCACTTGTGATCGCCCATTCGTCCCGATTGAACAACCGGCGGATTTTCAGCTCCTCCTTGTTCTTTTGCAGGTCCCGTGCGAGCACCTCCAGACGCTGCTGATAACGACGAACGTTGCCGCGAATGGCCGCTATCGCGTTGTCGAGCTCGCTCTTCCTGGTGACCAGCGCTGTGACCCTTTTTGAGATCTCGTCTATCCGACTTTGCAGGCTAGGATCTGGAGGCGTAAGATCGGCTAGTGCGATTTTGCTGGCGAGATCTGCCTCAGCGGCTGACAGCAAATCTGCCAGGGATTGCTGTTTTTCTCCCTCCGTCACTCTGAATATCTGCGGGCTGAATGAACCTACGCCGATGTCCGAGGGAATACCCTTAATTGAAAACTGTCTGCCGTTTACGTGACGTCTAAGAATGGCGATTCCGGTGTCGTAGCGCGCCTTCAGCCGTTGGTCGTCCAGCCTAAGGGCATTCCGTTGCAGATTGTTCCTGATGTAGTCGAGTCCCAGAAGTTCGGCGATGGTGGATTTCTTGGGATCACGGACCCGATAATAAGGCATGTTCGCCATGATATCCGCCCATCCGCGCTTTTGTTCGATGAAAATCGCGGAGAATATGTATTCCAGGTAAAGCCGCATCACGCCGTCGTCTTGAGAGATAACTTGAACCTCCGGGAAGCCGATGAACTCGGAGAGCAAACGGTGGAAACCTCTAGTGTCCGTGTAAGATCCTGACCCCAAATAATATTCCTCCAATCCGGCCTCGCTCCATTGGCTGAGCGGCCCGCGCCGAACCAGCATCCCGCGTGACAATTCCGGTTTGACGGATCGACGGATGGTCAAGAGTTCATTAGAAGCGTTGGCAATCTCGAGGAGAATTGCCGCTTCGACAATCCTTTGATCCCCTTGTGCGCCCCTCAATGTGTCCTTTACCAGAGCGGCAACATTGCCTTTCACGAGATCGTCTAATCCTAGCCCGACCGCGAGAGCGTTGACGAGCGTGCTTTTGCCTTGTGTGTTGCTGTCCGTCAGGATGAGGTTTGCGCCGGGACGAAGTTCGACCTCGCATGAGGCGAGCTTACCGTTGAAAAGCTTCGCCTCGAGGCGAACTCGACTATATCTGAGATGCATTTAGATGCCCTCCCTCATGACGGTCTGAACTTCGTTCTCAGAGATCCTGCCTACTTCCCTGGCCAGTGCAAATACGTCCATCGCCAGTTGTTGGCTCCTGAGGCTTTTCACAAAGTCCGTTCCCTTATCGGTCAGTTCCACCCTAAAGCCACGCTGAACGTCCTTCTGATCGAGGAGACCCGCTCCCATGGCATAGTTCACACATCGGTTCAGGTAGGGGTCGGCAGACGGCGCAAGGATCCTTGGCGAAAATCTGACCGATCTGAACTCCATGTACGGACCTCGGAAATCCTCGTTTATGAATAGCGAATTGATAAAATGAAGCTGCTTGAACGATGCGGAGCCGGCGCGGCAGCATTCCGACACGGAGATGCAGACCATGGCTAGCCGCCGATAGAGCCTTAGGTCGGCGGGCACATCGACGGGTCGCTGGGTGAACTCGATTTCGATCTTTTCGGCAGGGTTCACTGCAGCGACCTTTTCCTCTTAAACCTCAAAGGGCAGCGAACCAGCCAGTCTGCAATCGTAAACTTCCTGATCCTGCTCAGCGTCTTGGTGCCGAGACGGCTGCCTACGACAGCGTTGAGACGGGCCTCGAGCGTCGTTTTAACGTGGGAGAATGAGTTCCAGGAGCCGACCGCGATGCTGCCCTGCTCGGCATCATTTTCGATGTCTGAACGAATTTCCTCAATTTGGCTGAAGAAGTCAGGTTCTCGGCGTTGGATTTCGCTGAGCTGAATCGAATTTTCCAGAAAGTTTTTCAATTCGAAATAGGCAAGTTGCTCAGCCTCCTCATCATTGTCCGTAATGACACGGAACTTTTCATAGACGAGCTTAAAATTTTCATTTTGTCGCAAAACGACGAGCGCGGGGACGGGCTGATCCTCAACCGTGACTTCTATCCTGTCGTCGCGCCGTTTTTGATACTCCAGCCATTCCGTCTCAAGAAACGATGGTGTCTGAATGGATACTTGAAAGTCCGGATCTATGATGGAAAGGCCCCACGATTTGACCTCTGTCTCTTTTTGCTTTGCGTATCGATGCAGGTCGTTGTGGGGAATTTCCTTGTTAAGGAGCAGGGCCCAGTTCCGAAGCTTCTTACTACCAATGATCGCGGCTATTTCGCTTTCGTTCAGTTGCAGCTTCTTGAGGTCAGTTCCGATCTTTTTGCGAACGCCGGATACTGGATCCTTGTTTTCAGGCTCCTGCCCGTACGCCTGGTATGCCGTACCGGCTCGTAGATTGAGCCCGTCCAATCCTAGATCGCCACCCTTGTCGCCGATGGGCTGATAATCCGTCCCGTATTTCGTGCCGAGGAGAACGTTGCAAATGCCTTCCCAAGCATCCCCATTATAATCCAGATACCAAAGACTCAATTTACCGCCCCGAATTCAGCACTGTTCCCGCGACGGTAGAAGGCACGTCGTCCTCTAAACAGCAAAGACATAACACAACGTCAGGCTGCAAACGTCGGACTATGCGTCGCGGAGTACCAGAAGATTCGTAAATCCGCCAACACGGCCTCTGCAAATAACGGAATACGGTCTGCTCATTCCTGCGGACGGCTAAGACTAGCTCTCTTCACGTCCGCGTCGTATCGCGCCGGCGTAAGACTTCGTGACGGATCAGGACGTATGTGTCAGGTGCGGCTCAACGCTTACAGACAATCCGCCCGCGATGCAGCACCACGACCGTCGATGTGAACAGCGCCTCTTCGAAGCGGGAGGTGCCGCTGTTCATGTCAATTAATGTGAGCGCATCGTGTCGGCAGCCTTGTCTCTGCGCTCAAACGTGGTCGGCCGGTCCGGCGAAACCCTCATCCCGGCCGGAGTTCGCGCGGATCGGAAGCGAGGCCCTCGAGGTACTACCGTCCGTGAGTTCGAGTGTGCTCGATCGACCGCATCACCTCGAAGTGCCTGAACGTTGTCGAGAGGTGCAGGCCAATTCAGGTTCTATCATAAGCTCGCTCAAAATTTCAGTCTTGCATGCTGCTACCGCATTTGCGGCGTAGGCGTTCAAGCCCTTTTACAAAGTTGGGACGCCTATCTGCGGGGTGTTCGTGAGGATTGATGGCCGCGCAGCCTATGTCAAATTCAGTTTGCATATGCTAGTGATCTGGACGCAAGATGGGCGTGCAGATAGAGCCCGCGGGGGCCGCTAAGCCACATACAAATTTCGCATGGGCTTGGACCATGGGACGGAGCCGCGCTCGAGTTCGGCAATGACGCGGTTTGACCTGCTGATGAGGCAAGCGCCTGAGCGCCCGCCCTTGGCGGCGCCAGCCTCTCGGCTGCCGGAAAACTTATTGTTTGCACGCATTGTCTGGTCCTCCGTTCGCCAATCGCGCCCTCCCCCCGGACGCGGGGTGGGCGAAAGCGACCGGAAAGGCCGCCGTAGAAGGCGGACCACATTCGAAACACCGGAACGAAGAGGACCCGGAGCGGCCACGCAGTCGCGCTGTCACAAGAGACGCGGATGCGTCGCGCACGTAATCGAGGATAATTCCAGTCGGACTGGACGCACCCCGTTTGCCGAAGAGCGCCTCAGCGAAGGCGGGATGCTTCCAGCTAGTGATCCGAGCGCACGAAGAATGGTCGGTCAGGCGCCACGTCATTCAATAGCCGAAAGGCTGCCGCCCGTCAGCGGCGCGCTGGATGCCTGAGACGCATGAGCTTGCCGAAGAAGAGCCGGCGGTCGCGGCAGCCGGTGCGCTTCGCGAGCCCGCCGGCGCCAGCTATGATCGTAGGCTCAACAGGATCTCGCACGGGTCAGCCTCAAGGGCCGCGGTTACGTCGAGAAACTCAATGACATCGAGACGCCGCTCTCCACCCTCATACTTGGCCACGAAGGATTGCGGCCGGCCAAGCTTCTCGGCCACCTGCTCCTGGGTCATGCCTTTTGCATTGCGCAGCGATGTCAGCTGGGCCAGAACCGCTGGTGGCGGGGAGATCGAAGAGATTTGGGCATGTAGGCGAACCGGTCAGGTAAAGACCGGCTCAGCCACTAATGTCGGTTTCGGATTATCCCATTTTGGGATATTTTGCCTTGAATCCAGCGATCAACATGCGAGGTTCACGGCAGACATGAATCGATCAACGGGAACAGATGGGACTCAAAGCTCAACACTGCGCGACGAAGTCCCCTGGTCAGACAGCATCACGGGCTACGACAGGCAACATCGCACCATTTACCTGCGCATCCTCGACGCCTGCGTCGATAATGCCAGCGTAGAGGAAATGGCCGAACTCATTCTCGGCATCGACCCGGCCCTTGAACCGATCCGTGCCCGCAAGGCTGTTCGCAGCCATATCGATCGCGCGAATTGGATGGTGACAACCGGTTGCAAGCAACTGTTCGCCGGCTGATTACAGCGCGGGTTGCGACGCCTTTTTAGACGAGGAAATCTCGGTACCCGCTATTCATCAGCGCGTGACTACGAGAGACGGCG
>NZ_RZSX01001640.1:0-490 GCF_004023105.1 Mesorhizobium sp. M5C.F.Ca.IN.020.32.2.1
AAGCTCAACGGCATTGTGGGCTTCGGAACACAATCTGCGGCCGACATCGCGAAGGCCAAGGCTTCGCACACCCTGATCGAACAGTCGGCAACGAACATCCACTTCCCGAACCCTCGCGCCGATGAAGAGAGCTACATCAAGCGATTTGGCCTGACGGTGAAGGAATTCAACTTCATCAAAAACACCCCGCCGGAGAAGCGCACTTTTCTCGTGAAGCACGGCAATGACTCGGTCATTGCCCGGCTCGATCTGTCGTCCATGCCCGACATGGTGAAAGTTCTTTCGGGCCGCAAGAAGACAATCGAGGAATGCGCCGCTCTACGGGAAAAGTACGGCGATGAGCCGGAAAACTGGCTGGCTGAATTCTGCGGATGGGAGAAGGGTCAATGAAGAAAAGTCCTGCTCTGTGGCTGATGATAATAGCGCTTGCCGCTCCCGTTCCTGCATGGGCCGGGGGCGTCCCTGTCATTGATGGCGCAAACCTGACGGA
>NZ_RZSX01001641.1:0-490 GCF_004023105.1 Mesorhizobium sp. M5C.F.Ca.IN.020.32.2.1
GGCCGGTGGCAAGCCTGCCGGAATTCCCCGACCACGTCGAGCTGATCGAGGTGGCGGATGCGGCGCATCCGTTCCGGCTGACCACCTCGCCGGCGCGCAATTTCCTCAACTCGACTTTTTCGGAGACGCCGGTGTCTAAGGCCAAGGAGGGCCGGCCGGAACTGCTTTTGCATCCGGACGATGCGGCAGCCTATGGGCTGGCCAATGGCGACCGCGTCGAGATCGGCAATGCGCGGGGCGAAGTCGTGCTGCACGCAAGATTGTTCGAAGGCATCAGGCGCGGCGTCGTAATCGCCGAAGGTATCTGGCCGAACAGCGCCCACGAGCGCGGCGAGGGCATCAACGTCCTGACCGGCGCCGACGCGCCGGCGCCCTATGGCGGTGCTGCGTTCCACGACAATAAGGTCTGGCTGCGCGCAGCGAAGTGAAGTGTCGGAACGATATAACCATCCGGCCGTTTTTGCGTGGGCGGGGGGGGGGATGGTGATGG
>NZ_RZSX01001642.1:0-489 GCF_004023105.1 Mesorhizobium sp. M5C.F.Ca.IN.020.32.2.1
GGCGACTGGCATTTCGCCTCGGCACCCGCCGAACCGGAACTGGCGTCCATCGCACTGGCGCTCGGCGGCTATGTCTTCACCCGCTACGGCAAAAAGCCCGGCAAGGCGCTGCGTTTTTCGCTGCCGTCCGGCGCCGACGCGGCGCGTGTTCGCCGCATCGCCGATGGCGTCTTCCTGACACGCGATCTGGTCAACACGCCGACCAGCGACATGGGACCGGACGAGCTGGAGAAGGCGGTTCGGACGCTGGCCGGGAGGCACAAGGCCGAAATGTCGGTGACCAAGGGCGACGAGCTGCTTAAGAAGAATTTCCCGATGATCCATGCGGTCGGCCGCGCATCGGTCGGCGCGCCGCGTCTGATTGACATGATTTGGGGGCCGAAGAACGCCCCGAAGGTGACGCTGGTCGGCAAGGGCGTCTGCTTCGACACCGGTGGTCTCGACATCAAGCCGTCCTCGGGCATGCTCTTGATGAAGAAGGATATGGGT
>NZ_RZSX01001643.1:0-487 GCF_004023105.1 Mesorhizobium sp. M5C.F.Ca.IN.020.32.2.1
TCCGTTTTCCAGCCCGCTCGAAATCGCGCGCGGCGCGGTTGGCGTCGGCTTCGGCGCCTTGTAGCGCGGCGATCGCCTGTTCAATAACAGCGCGCTGCAAGTCGATCCGGCTCGATAGATTGGCGAGCAAGGCGCGCTGCATGGCCACTCCGGCGGCAGCTTGGTCAACCCGAGCGCGATAGTCGCGGTCATCAATCCGGAACAGGATGTCCCCAGCTTTCACCGCCTGGTTATCACTCACGGCGACCTCGATGATGTAGCCGCCGACCTTCGGACTGATGGGCGTGACATCACCGCGCACATAAGCATTGTCGGTCGACGTCGAACTGAGAACGGTGAGCCATCGGCCCGGCTGTAACGAAGTCGCCGCAGCGGCGAACACGGCTCCGGCTACGAGAAGACTGCTCAATCCGGCGCTTAGCAGTTTCATGGTTGCGCTCCTGCGCCACCGCTCAGCGGCCGCAAGGGTGGCGCAGGAGCGCAACCA
>NZ_RZSX01001644.1:0-486 GCF_004023105.1 Mesorhizobium sp. M5C.F.Ca.IN.020.32.2.1
GTATAGGGCACTGAGCCCGGCCGTGGTGCGTAAGCCGACACCGAGCCGTTGTTGATGATGCGGCCGCCCATCGGCTGCTGCCTGCGCATGGCGCCGAAGGCGGCGCGGGCGCACAGGAACGAGCCGGTGAGATTGACCCCGATGACTTCGTTCCACACCTCGACGGGGATCTCGTCGATCAATGTCGACTTGTAGCTTGTGCCGGCATTGTTGAAGAGCAGGTCGACACGACCGAAAGCCGCCGCCACGGTCTCGAACATCTCGTCGACCTGATCGGCCTTGCTGATGTCGCAGGCGACCGCCAGCGCCTTGGCTTGTGTCGATCCGGCGTCGTCGATCGCCTTGTTCAGCACCGGCTTGCGGCGTCCGCAGAACACCGTGTTCCAGCCGGACCTGAGCAGCGCCGTAGCGACGGCTTTGCCGATGCCCGTGCCGGCGCCGGTGACGATGGCCGTTTTGTAGTTTGTCATAACTGTCCTCCTACAG
>NZ_RZSX01001645.1:0-486 GCF_004023105.1 Mesorhizobium sp. M5C.F.Ca.IN.020.32.2.1
TTCGTCGGCTGCGTCACCGCGACGTGGCTGAAGGACGCGCCGCTGGTCGGCGTCTTGATCCTGCTCGGATCGATCGGCGTCTATGCACTGCTCGGCGCGCTGATCTATCTGCGCAATTTGCCTTCAATCGTCGTGACGCTCGGCATGAGCTTTGTCTGGCAGGGTCTGGCCATCCTCATCCTGCCGAAGCCCGGCGGCAAAGCGCCGGACTGGCTGCTGTCGCTCATGGCCTTCAAGCCGCCGCTCATCCCCTTTCCGATCATTACGGCGCTGCTGATCGCGGCGGTCGTCCATTTCGGGCTGATGCGCACCTCCTATGGCGTGATCCTGCGCGGATCGGGCGGCAATGCCGCCGCACTCGAACGCGCCGGCTGGTCGCTGCTCAAGACCAAGGTCGTGCTGTTCGCACTCGCCGGCCTGTTCGGGGTGCTGTCCGGCATGGCCCTGATCGGCATCACCACCTCGGCCGACGCCAATATCAGCAAT
>NZ_RZSX01001646.1:0-485 GCF_004023105.1 Mesorhizobium sp. M5C.F.Ca.IN.020.32.2.1
GATCAGCCCTCCCGCCGTCATCTCGTCGTTGGTGGCAAACACCGGGTCCAAAACCGGACGGCAGCATTTGAAATGCGCCGAAGCGTCTTCGAGGCTTATCAGGGGAGAGTGGTAGGGTTCGCTTCCGTCACCGCCGACGAGAACGAGTTTGCCGGCCAGCGGCTGCGGGTATCCTTCAAAGATGGTGAAGGCGGTTAAGCCGTCGTGCAAGCCTTCCTCGTCAGCGAACAGGGAATGCCGTTCATCAAAGCGCACGACCTCGATCAAGCGGCACCCGATCAGGTCATAGATGGGTTTGAAGCTGATTCCGGCCGGAAGCTCGACGGCCCGAAAGATCGTGGTTTCGGGGTCCAGTACGTAAGCAGTCTGTTTCATGGTCTAGCCCTTTCTTTCTCCGCGAAGCGGTTTCCTGCCCGAAGGGGCAGGAGCCCCGCTCCTGCTCCCGAGCTCGCGCGGAGCAGCGGGAGAGAGGGAGGCAAGGGAAA
>NZ_RZSX01001647.1:0-484 GCF_004023105.1 Mesorhizobium sp. M5C.F.Ca.IN.020.32.2.1
GCTCGGCGCACTTGTCGCGACCCTTGCCGGCTGGCGCGGCACGTTCTTTGCCATCGCCGGGCTCGGCGCGCTGGCCGGCGCCATCCTGTGGTACCGGCTGCCGCGCGGCATCGTCGGCACCAAGCTGCCGCTCAGGCAGCGGCTGGCTGCAACCCTTCGCCCCGGCGTGCCATCGATCCTGCTGACCACACTTTTGGCGCTCACCGGCGCCTTTACGGTCTTTGCCTTTGTCGCGCCGCTAGCCGTCGAAGGCGGAGGCTTGAGCCCGATTGCGCTGCCCGGCATGCTGCTCGCCTTCGGTGTCGGCGCCGTCATCGGCAACATTGTCGGCGGGCAGGCTGCCGATCGCTTCGGCGCGACGCGCACCGTCAGCTGGTCGCTGGCGCTGAGTGCGGTCATGCTGGTCATGCTTTCGGTCATCCCGGCATTCCTGCCGCACAGCGTCGCCGGGCCGGCACTGATGGCCATGATGGTGCCGTGGGGC
>NZ_RZSX01001648.1:0-484 GCF_004023105.1 Mesorhizobium sp. M5C.F.Ca.IN.020.32.2.1
TGCCGGAAATCGCCCCCGATGCGCCGACCAGCGGCGCCTGGCCGAGCGGATGCACGGCCCAGAACAGCAGCACCGCCGCCAGCCCCGTCGCCGCGAAGAAAAGGCTGAAACGAAGCGCGCCGAAGCGGTTCGCCAGCGGTGAGCCGAAAGCCGCCAGCCACACCATGTTGACGGCAAGATGAGCAAAGCCGCCATGCAGGAAGGCATAAGTGAAGGGGCTCGAAAACGCGTAGAAATCGAGGTCGAAGCGACCGGAATAGCGGATCGGAATGAAGGCGGTCCGGATCAGCAGGGAGAAATCCTGGTCCTCGGTGAGCCAGTAGAGCCGGATCAGATGAACGACGACGCAGATGCCGATCACCGCCAGCACAACCGGCGGCATGTTGAATACCGGCTCGCGAAGACGCTCCGGCTCTCGGCCGACAGGTCCGCCCTCGCCCTGTTCCATTTCCGATGGGCCTGCTGGATCGCTCATATGCCTCGC
>NZ_RZSX01001649.1:0-484 GCF_004023105.1 Mesorhizobium sp. M5C.F.Ca.IN.020.32.2.1
TCGTGCAGGGCGGCGAAGCGCCGACCGATGCCATGGTGTCGCTCATCGAGGGCGCCAATGCTGCCGTCGTCGCCATCGTCACCTATGAAAGCCCCACCTCGATCAAGGCGATCATCGATCTCAACGCGCACGGCGTCATCACCAAACCGCTCAGGCAGTTGGGCGTGCTGACGCAGTTTGCACTGGCCCGCTACCGGTATGGCTATGAAGGGCGGTTGGCCAACAAGGTGCGCAAGCTGGAGGATACGCTGAAGGGACGCCGGACGATCGAGAAGGCGGTCAAGGTGCTGGTCGAGATGAACGGCGTCGACGAGGAAACCGCCTACAAGCTGATCCGCGACCAGGCGACATCGAAGCGGGTCGCCCTGGTTTCGGTGGCCGAAGGCATCCTCGCCGCGCAGGAAGCGATGCGGACCTTCGGCTTCGGGATTTCCGCGCCAGGCAATCAGAAATAGCCGGACAGCCGACAGCCCGACAAGATTAT
>NZ_RZSX01000164.1:0-9121 GCF_004023105.1 Mesorhizobium sp. M5C.F.Ca.IN.020.32.2.1
GTACGAGATCGGCATCGATCTGCAGCGCATTTCGCTCGGCGCGCTGATCATTGCGCTCGGTCTGCTCGTCGACGACGCGATGATCGTCGTCGAAATGATGGAGCGCAAGCTCGAGGAAGGACTGGTCAAAATCGAGGCGGCGAGCTTCGCCTATACCTCGACGGCCTTCCCGATGCTGAGCGGAACGCTGATCACCACCGCGGGCTTCATCCCGGTCGGCTTCGCGGCTTCGACGGCCGGTGAATATGTGCGCTCGCTGTTCTACGTTGTCGGCATCGCGCTGGTCGTCTCCTGGTTCGTGGCGGTCTACTTCACGCCGTGGCTTGGTCACATGATCCTCAAGCAGCGAAAACACGCCGGCAGCCATCACGATGTCTTCGACACACGCTTTTACCGCCGGCTTCGCGCCACCGTCAGCTGGTCCGTGCGCCACCGCATCATCGTGCTGGTCATGACGCTGGTGACCTTCGTCACCAGCCTGTGGGCGTTCCAGTTCATCCCGCAGAATTTCTTCCCGCAGTCATCGCGTCCGGAAATCCTTGTCGACCTCTGGCTGCCGGAAGGCACCAGCATCAAGGAAGTCGAGACGCAGGCCAAGGCGCTCGAAACCAGGATGATGGACGACAAGGACAAGCGCTTCATCGCCACCTATATCGGTGAGGGCGCGCCGCGCTTCTTCCTGCCGCTCGACCAGCAGCTTCGCAATCCGAACTTCGCCCAGCTTCTGGTGATGGCCAATGACGAACCGGCCCGCGAGCGGCTGATCGTCAAGCTGCGCACCATTCTGGCCGAGGATTTCCCGTCGGTTCGCGCCAAGGTTGACCGCCTGTTCCTTGGGCCGCCCACGGGCTGGCCGGTGCAGATGCGCGTCATGGGTCCGGATCGCCAGGAGGTGCGCCGCATCGCCGACGAGGTGAAGGCGAAGTTGCAGGCAAATCCGCTGCTCGGCGCCGTCCACGACGACTGGCTGGAGCCGGTGCCGGAGATGAAGCTGGTGATCGACCAGGATCGCGCCCGTGCGCTCGGCGTCACCTCGCAGCGCATCCGCCAGATGCTGCAGGCAACCATGTCGGGCGCGCCGCTCGATGATTTCCGCGACGGCGAGGAGACCGTTTCGATCGTCGCCCGCGAACCGGAAGCAAGCCGTCACCTGCTGTCGGCGGTCGACTCGGTCTCTGTCCCGACGGATTTCGGTGGCTTCGTGCCGCTGTCGCAGGTCGCCAAGGTCGTCCCGGTGCTGGAGCAAGGCGTCGAGTGGCGGCGCGACCGCCTGCCGACCATCAGCGTGCGTGCCACGTTGCCGGATGGCGTGCAGTCGAACGATGTCGTCATGAAGATGTACAGCGAGATGCAAGGCCTGCGCGACGGTCTGGCGCCCGGCTACAACATCGAGATTCAGGGCGGCGCCGAGGATTCGGCCGAAAGCCAGGCCTCCATTGCTGCGAAAGCTCCAATCATGCTGGCCGTCATCGTCGTGCTGCTGATGATCCAATTGCAGCATTTCGGCAAGGCGATGCTGGTGCTGGCGACCGGTCCGCTCGGCATCATCGGCGCTGCGGCGGCACTTTTGATCAGTGGCGCGCCGTTCGGCTTTGTCGCCATCCTCGGCGTGATCGCCCTGCTTGGCATCATCATGCGCAACTCGATCATTCTGGTCGACCAGATCGACCATGATATAGCGGCCGGCATGGAGCGCTCGGAGGCCATTATCGGCTCGGCGGTCCGCCGTTTCCGGCCGATCATGCTGACCGCGCTGACGGCGGTCCTGGCGCTGATCCCGATCTCGCGCGGCGTCTTCTGGGGTCCGCTCGCCTATGCCATGATGGGCGGCATCCTCGTTGCCACAGTGCTCACTATACTCGTCCTTCCGGCAGGCTATGCATTGTTCTTCGGCAGGGAGCGCAAGAAGGCCGAGGATGCGGAGCAGGCGGCCGAGCCGGAGCTGGCAGAAAACGACGACAGGCCGCGACTGGCTCTGGCCGCCGAATAGCGCTGTTGGCAGATGTGACGTCCAAGGTTTAAATCCGCCCACCGGCAGAGCGCTGGAGGAGAACGTCATGACCATAGTTCAGGCACCGGTGGCGCTGCGCCAGCCGATCGACGGCCGCCACCGTCAGATGTTCGTCGATGGCGCCTGGCTCGACGCCCGTTCGGGCCGCATCATGGAGACCCGCAATCCGGCAACCGGCGCGGTCATCGCCACGGTGCCGCGCGGCGACCGCGATGATATCGAGCTGGCGGTGGCTGCGGCGCGCCGGGCCTTCGACGGGCCGTGGAGCCGGTATAAGCCCTACGAGCGACAGGTGCTGCTCCTCAGGATCGCCGACCTTTTCGAAAAGCACTGGGAGGAGATCAGCCGCTCGGACACGACCGACATGGGCATGCCGATCGTGCGTACCCGTGCCAACCGCAACCGCGTCATCGGTATGCTGCGCTACTACGCCGGCATGGCGACGTCCCTGCATGGCGAGACGATTGAGAACTCGCTGCCGGGCGAAATCGTCTCCTTCACGCGCAAGGAGCCGGTCGGCGTCGTCGGCGCCATTATCCCCTGGAACGCACCGACGGCCGCTTCGATCTGGAAGATCGGGCCAGCGCTTGCCGCGGGCTGCACCGTGGTGCTGAAACCTTCGGAAGAGGCGCCGCTGACGCCGCTTCTGATCACCGACATCATGAACGAGGCCGGCGTTCCGCCAGGCGTCGTCAACATCGTAACCGGCACCGGTGCGGAGGCAGGTGCCGCTCTTTCCGAGCATATGGGCGTCGACAAGATCGTCTTCACCGGCTCGACGGCAACGGGCCAATCGATCGTCCGCGCCTCGGCCGGCAACCTCAAACGCGTCTCGCTGGAGCTTGGCGGCAAGTCGCCGGTCATCGTTTGCGCCGACGCCGATCTCGACAGGGCGGTGCCGGTCGCGGCGATGTCGGTGTTCGCCAATTCCGGCCAGATCTGCATCGCCGGCTCGCGCCTGTTCGTCGAACGCTCCATCCATGACGAGTTTGTCGAGCGCCTGGCGGTCTATGCCAAGGGCCTCAGGATCGGCGACGGCATCGACCCGGCGACCGAGATCGGCCCGCTCGTCTCCGAAAAGCAGCTGCAACGGGTCGCCTCGTATCTCGAGGCCGGCACGGCGGAGGGCGCGACCCTCGTCACCGGCGGTGAACGCCTTATGGAGGGTGCGCTGGCCGCCGGCAATTTCGTCGCGCCGACGGTTTTTGCCGGTGTCTCGGACGACATGAGGATCGCGCGCGAGGAAATCTTCGGGCCGGTCATCTCGGCATTGCCGTTCGATACGCTCGACGAGGCGGTCGAGCGAGCCAACAACACGCCCTACGGGCTTGCCGCAGGGGTGTTCACCCAAAATCTCGCCACCGCCCACCAGCTTTCCAGGAAAATCCGCGCCGGCTCGGTCTGGGTGAACACCTATCACGCCATCGATCCGGCCATGCCTTTCGGCGGCTACAAGATGAGCGGCTACGGCCGCGAGGGCGGTGCCGAGCACCTCGACGAGTATCTCAACACCAAAGGCGTGTTCATCAAGATCGATTGAGTCTCACGCGGGATATGGCATGAAACGAAAAAACCCGCCTCGGCGGCGGGTTATCGGTGCCAATCGGCACTACAGCTAAATCACTAGAATAACTGCCGGAACAAAGCAAGAACAAACGTGCAAGAGGATCGAGCGCGCATCGCGCGCTCAATCTTTGAGGCGGAGGTCAGATGACGAACAGCCAGTTGGCGAGCAGCATCACCACGACGCCGGCGATCAGCGTCAGGTAGGGCAGGATGCCCGCCTTTCTGACGGCGAGATCGGATGAGGTCATGCCGAGATCAGCCAGCATGTGGTCGGGGAATTTGCCCTTGTCCTGAATGTAATGCCGGAAGCAGAACACCGGGATGATGAGGCCAGCCGTGATCAGCCCTGCCCACAGTGCCATCGGGTTCCAGACCTTTGCACCGGCGCCCATGAAGATCATGTTGACATAGGCAAGGATGGCGCCGAGGCCGAGCAGCCAGCTCGGTGCCTTCCACGGCCGCGCGATATGGCCGTTGTCGATGCGATGGATCCAGCCGGCATTGAGGTTGAGGAAGTTGAAGATGATGTAACCGCAATTCGACACGGCGAGGATGAAGAAGAAGCTGGTCGCGTCGGCCGAAGCGATGGCCAGCACGGCCAGGTTGAAAATCAGGTCGGTCCACATGGCGCGGGTCGGGGCGCCGTGTTCGTTGACATGGCTGAGATAGCGCGGCAGCCAGCCGTCGACTGAGCCCTGATAGAGCGTACGCGAGGACCCCGCCATCGCCGTCATGATGCACAGCACCAGGGCCAGGATCATCAGCATCACCAGAAGGCTATGGATCAGCTGTCCGCCGCCGACCATGCCGGCCAGTGCGTCGGCAACGCCGGAGCCGTCGACGATCGGGGTCGCCAGCATGCCATTCAAGCCGAGCACGCCCTGGAAGGTGAACGGCACGAGGATGAACAGCAGCATGCACAGCAGGCCGGAATAGAAGATCGCCTTGAAGGTGTCGGTGCCGGGATTCTTGAACTCGGACGTGTAGCAGACGGCAGTCTCGAAACCGTAGGTCGACCAGGCGGCAATGAACATGCCGCCGAGAACGAGCGTCCAGCCGGCAATGTTCCACGCCCCGGGCTCCGGCGCATAGGCGGCCGCCAGCGGCACCAGCGGCGAAAAATTCGCCCAGTCGATCTGGCCGGTGACGATCGGCACGACGCCGACGATCAGCATCGGAATGATGACGAACAGGCCGATATATTTCTGCACGTTTGCCGTGCCCAGGATGCCGCGATGCTGGATGGAGAAGATGATCAGCATCAGCACGGCGCCGATGAAGAAGGTGGCGTTGAAGGTGAAGGAGACCGGACCCAGCGTGTGCCCGTAAAGCGTCCAGTTGCGGATCGCCGGTGTGGCGGCCGCGGTCACCGCCGTGATGGCATCGGCGGCACTCGTTCCGGCGTTAGCCGCGATATAGGCGGCGACTTCCGGCGAGGCGTCGGTAAACAGCGGCACCGGTGCCAGCGCGTTGAGGATATAGGCGGCGGCGATCGAGCAGCCGAGCGACAGCACCGGCGACCAGGCGAACCAGTTGCACCACACCGACAGCGGCGCGATGAACTTGGAATAACGCAGCCAGGCGGTGGCGCCATAGATCGAAGCGCCGCCGGACTTGTTCGGAAACAGGCCGGCGATCTCGGCATAGGTGAAGGATTGCAGGAAGCCCATGATCATGGACACCGTCCAGATCAGGAAGGCCAGCTTGCCGGTCGTGCCGGCAATGCCGCCGATCGAAAACAGGACAAGGGCGGGAACGCCGCTTGCCACCCAGAAGGCGCCGCGCCAATCGATATTGCGGTGCAGCTGCCCTTCGGCAGGCGGCACCAGGGCAGAGACTATTGTGCTCATATACGTGGATTCCCCATTTTTGATCTTCCCATCGGCGACAGCCGACACCTCGCGATGCGTCACCGACGCACGCGTTGAAACGAGCTCAGGCGGTTTCCGCTCAGTAGTATTTTTTTCTTGGCAGTGAAGATCGATCCGTCACGCTTTCACGTCAAGCGTTTTGTGAAGCTGTGCACATCGCAGATGCGGAACACGCTCTTACCATCTCCCCTTGTTGTAGGAGAAGGTGGCCTCGCGAAGCGAGGTCGGATGAGGGGTGATCCAGCTTGGCACCGACAGCCCTCCGTCCAGCACCCCTCTTCCGTCTCGGCGCTGCGCGCGCCGATCCACCTTCACCCACAGGGGGAGAAGGCAAGGGATGCCACCGTCAGGAGCGCGGTCTGCTCTTTTGCGGATCGTAGTGGGCGAAGGGCACGACGCGCGCCGGCAGCCGCTTGCTGTGTCCGTCGAGCTTGCCGATCTCGACCTCGGTGCCGGTCGCGGCATGGGTGACGTCGAGCCTGGCCAGCGCGATGGTCTTGTTCAGCACCGGCGAACGCATGCTCGAAGTGATTTCGCCGATCTGGGCGCGGCCCACATGGACGCAATCGCCATGCCCAACCGCGACATTGGCGTCGACGTCGAGGCCGACCAGCTTCCTCAGCGGGTTTTCCTTGCGCCGGATCAGCGCCTCGCGCCCGATGAAATCGTCGGTCTTGGTCTTCAGCGGCACCGTGAAGCCGATGCCGGCCTCGAATGGATCGGTCTGGTCGGAAAATTCATAGCCGGCAAAGATCAGACCGGCCTCGATGCGCACCATGTCTAGCGCCAGCAATCCCATCGGCTTCAAGCCATGCGGCTGGCCGGCCTCCCAGATGACGTCGAACACCTTTTCGGCGTCGCGCGGATGGCACCAGATCTCGTAGCCGAGTTCGCCGGTGTAGCCGGTGCGCGAAACGACGATCGGAATGCCGTTGCCGCCGCCGATCCGGGCGACGGCGAAACGGAACCATTCGAGCTCCTCGATCGACGGCTGCAGCGGCGAAGTCCAGATGATCTCCTTCAGGATGTCGCGGCTCTTCGGTCCTTGCACGGCGACATTGTGCATCTGGTCCGTCGACGAACGCACCAGCACGTTGAGGCCGAGTTTCGTCGCGGTGTCGCGTAGCCATTCGCCGGAAAGATCGTCTCCGCCGACCCAGCGGAAATTATCCTTGCCAAGCCTGAGCAGCGTGCCGTCGTCGATCATGCCGCCATGCTCGTAGCACATGGCGGAATAGACCACCTGGCCGATGCCGAGTTTTTTTACGTCGCGGGTCAGCGTGTATTGCAGCAGCGCTTCCGAATCCGGGCCGGTGACCTCGAATTTGCGCAGCGGCGAAAGGTCCATGATCACCGCGTCCTGCCGGCAGGCCCAGTATTCGGCGATCGGCCCCTCCTTGGCGAAGGCGTTGGCCAGCCAATACCCCCTGTACTCGACGAAGTTGCGGGTGTGCCTGGCAAAGCTCGAATGAAATGATGTCTCGCGGGTCATTTTCGGTTCCGAATCGGGCGTCATGCGTCTGGCGATCGCTCGCGAGAATTTGTGCTGGCCGGAATAGGTCCTCACATGGATGTCGGTCAGGTTCCAGCCATTGGCCGGCGTCGTGTCGTCGGGGCAGGCGGACGAGACGCAGACGATGTCGGTCAAAGCGCGCAGCAGCACATAGTCGCCCGGCCGCGACCACGGCTCGTCGGAAACCATGACGCCATGCGCGTCGATCGCCGTGTTGAAGAAGAAGTTGATCGCCATCCAGCCGGCGCGAGGATTTACACCCTTGTCCGACAGCGCACGGTTGAAATTCTCCGAGCAGTTGGGGTGACCGGGATAGCCGATGTCGTCGTAATATTTGGCAGCGCAAGCGAGCGCGAACGCATCGTGCCGACCGCAAGTGTCCTGCACGACCTCGACCAGCGGCTCCATGTCCTGGTCGTAATATTTCGAGTGCAGGCCGGGCATCGGGTAGCTCGAACCCATCAGCGTGCGGGTCGTCGTCACGTCGAGCGGATGGTCGCGTCCCTTGTCGAGCTTGCGCGCCGAAAAGCACTGGAAGTCCGTGCATTGGCGCCCGTCCACATCGATGATCTGCAAATAGTCGCCGGCTTTGACGAAGTAGGATTCGGCGGTCGCCGATTGGACGCGAAAATCGAGCACTGGATCGGCCAGCGGGTCGCCAAGCTGCGACTTCGCCGCTGGGCGAATGCTGGCGCGCCGCACAATGATGCTGAGCGGCGTCGCCGTGTCATGGCCGTCGACCAGCATAGGACCACCCGGGGCGGCGATGAGCATCGAGCCATTGCGGGCTACGGTAAAACTCTGTTCGGTGCCGGCAGGGGTGGCGCCACCGAAAACGCGAACCGTCTTTGCCTGGTCCAGCTGCACCTGGCGTCGCTCCAGCCCCCGGCGCAAGGAAGCGAAGCTGTCGTCGCCATCGGCCAGCAGCGCCTTGATGCCGGCGGCATTGCTGTTCGATTTCTCGCCGAAAATGCCGGCATCGGTCGCGCCGGTCTTGTCCCATGCGAGCAGCTCGCAGGCCTGCCCGCCTTCGACATTGCGCACGCTGATCGTGTCGCGGGCCTCGACGTCGATAAGCACCGCGCCATTGCCTTGAACAAAATAGCGCTCCATGCCAGCCGGCAGCGCCATCTGGCCGGGCCGCAGGATCAGGCTCGGCCGGGGCGGTCCGGCGGCGACGGCGGGGTAGGGCGACTGGCTCATCTCAACCCCAGTTTCGAGAAACAAGTTTGCCTGTACGTGAAATTATTTTAGCGGCAAGAATAGGCGGCAAGGCCGGATTTGGCAAGGTGAGGCTTCGTGCCGGCCGCAGACACGCGGATGAAACTTTACGCGAATTCCTCGGAATGCCTGATGTCGACGCCGTATTCGGCGGCCGCGTCGAGCATTGTGTGCCACAAGCTTTCGGCGAAGGTTGCAAACACCAGAAGATTGAACACCGCCTGCCCATCCGGCCCGTCATCGCCGCGCCAGAGATTGACGCTGGTATGGTCGATCGACGTCGCGGCAGCGGCGCCGATCGGAAACGCCGTCGGGTGCAGATCGATCGACGACAATTTCGCCAGCATGGTGCGCGCCTTGGCTCCCGAGACGCTGATCCAGGCGCGCGCATGCGACTGGTCCGACAGCGAGGCGGATTGCGAAAACACCTGGCTCAATGTGTTTATCGTGTACTTACCGCCCTTCGATAAGACGAGGAACTGATCCGGTCCCGACCAGATGAGCATCACGTCCGAAGCGCTCACCGCCTTCGGCACATCCGGAGCCGCTAAGCCGAAACGGGCTGTGGTGGCGCTCGCCAGTTCCGCCCCTTTGCCGCGCCGCGCCATCACCTGGATCAACTCGAAATTGCGAACTTCAGTGAGGAAAATGCCCGGCGCGACCTCGCGCTCGCCATAAGCGCCCGCAACAAGCGCGCGTTCCAGCGGACTGCGGGGAAGCCACGAAGATTCAGCCACGCTGGCGCCCTCCATCCGGATCGTAAAAGACGGGATTGCACAGCTCGACATCGTATTCCTCGCCGCGGAGCGGGTCATGCGCATGGACGATCTCGCCGATCCGCTCGCGCCCGCGCTCGACAAGCGCCAGCCCAATCCATTGGTCGAGCGTCGGCGAGAAGCAGACCGACGTGACATAGCCCTGATCGTTGGCGAAACCTGG
>NZ_RZSX01001650.1:0-483 GCF_004023105.1 Mesorhizobium sp. M5C.F.Ca.IN.020.32.2.1
ATCAACCAATATGGGCTTTGTAGGCGGTCTCATCCAGGAGACCTTCGAGTTGACTTTCATCGGCCAGCCTCATCTTCCACAACCAGCCGTCGCTGGTCGCCGCCGAATTGACCAAAGACGGGTCCGACGAGAGCGAGGTGTTGGCCTCGGTGATCTCGCCGTCGACCGGTGCATAGACGTCCGATGCCGCCTTGACGGATTCGACCACGACGGCCGTATCGCCCTTGGCCAGCTTTTTCCCAAGCTCCGGCAATTCGACGAAGACGAGATCGCCGAGTTGCTCCTGCGCGTAGTCGGTGATGCCGACGGTGGCGATACCGCCTTCGACGCGGAGCCATTCGTGATCTTCGGTGAAATAGGTTTTTGCCATGAAGTTCATCCTTTGCGGTAGCGATGGGGCGTGAAGGGCAGGGGACTGATATCGACCGGGATTTTGGTCCCGCGAACGTCGGCGAAGAGTTTTGCGCCAGGTTTGGCCAGCGA
>NZ_RZSX01001651.1:0-482 GCF_004023105.1 Mesorhizobium sp. M5C.F.Ca.IN.020.32.2.1
GGGCAATGCCTGTCCCCTCGCCGGTTCCCCAGAGAAAATTCAGACCGCTGTTGATCTGCTGTGCGCCAAGGCCGAGCGATGTCGCCGTGCCGAACAGCGTGGCGAGGACGGCGAGAATATCGATTGTCTTGCCGATCGGTCCGGCGACCGCCTTGCCGAGCAGGGGGGTGAAAGCGCTCGAGATCAGGATTGGCAGGCCCTTCCGGTAGGTGAAGTAGGCGATCGCCAGACCGACAATGGCATAGATCGCCCAAGGGTGGAGGGCCCAATGAAAATAGGAATATTTCATCGCGAGCAGCGCAGCCTCCTTGGTTTGCGCGGCCGCCAGCCCGTGAGGCGGTGCGCCAAAATGGAAAACTGGCTCGGCAACGCCCCAGAACATCAGGCCGATGCCCATGCCGACACTGAACATCATGCATACCCACGAAACCGTCCGGAATTCGGGAAGTTCGTCATCGGCCCCAAGCCTAATCTTGCCGAAA
>NZ_RZSX01001652.1:0-482 GCF_004023105.1 Mesorhizobium sp. M5C.F.Ca.IN.020.32.2.1
GATCTGATGTCACGACACGGATCAGCGATCTTTGGCATATTTCCTCGGACGGATCCCATCGTTGTCAAATGCGATTACGTCGTTGTTGGTGGCGGCACGACAGGTTGCGTTGTCGCCGCACGTTTATCCGAGGACGCCGATCGCTCGGTGCTGATGCTGGAGGAAGGACCGCGTGACCTGAACCCCTATATCCATATTCCCGGGGCCTACTACAAGACCGCGCAGGGCCCGTTGTTGAAACGCCTCGAATGGGAGCCGACCGCCGCGCAGGCGCGTACGGACAAGCCAACGATGGTGCAGGCCCGCGTGCTCGGCGGCGGCAGTTCAGTCAACGCGATGATCTACATTCGCGGCAATCCCGGAGACTACGCCAAGTGGGAAACCCTGGGGGCGAACGGCTGGGGTTACAACGACGTGCTGCCCTACTTTCTCCGCTCAGAGGACAACAACCGGTTCTGCAACGAGGTGCATGGGCTTAGCGG
>NZ_RZSX01001653.1:0-479 GCF_004023105.1 Mesorhizobium sp. M5C.F.Ca.IN.020.32.2.1
GCTCAACGCACTGCGCGACAAGATCGGCGACACCTCACCGAAAGGCGGCTGCCATCAAGGCACATGCGGCGCCTGCTCGGTCATCATCGACGGTGAGCTCCGGCTCTCCTGCCTGACGCTGGCCGAAACCTGCAACGGTGCGGCCATCACCACGACATCGGGGCTTTCGGAAGGCGGCGTTCTGCATCCGCTGCAGCGGGCCTTCCTCGACGCCTTCGCCACCCAGTGCGGCTTCTGCACGCCGGGCATGATCATGGCCGCCAAGGTGCTGCTCGACCACACGCCGAACCCCACCCGCGACGAGGTGGTCGAGGCGCTGTCGGGCAATATCTGCCGCTGCACCGGCTACGAGCCGATCATCCAGGCGGTGCTGACCGCCGCGCGATCCAATTCGCAGAACGCGGCTTGAGGGGAGTCAAAAAGATGGAACTCCGCAAGAACTACTTCGCCGAGCAGCGCAAGGATGATCTGCACGAGAT
>NZ_RZSX01001654.1:0-478 GCF_004023105.1 Mesorhizobium sp. M5C.F.Ca.IN.020.32.2.1
GTCCGCGGGTTTGCTGCTGGCGACGCCGCCCTCCTCCTCGATTCTCATGAGTGACCTGCCCAGCGAAGACACGGCGAATCTACCGCAAGTCACGCCGATCAAGCTTATAGATGCGATACCGATATTCTCGGCATTGAAGGACGACGAAAAAGAAGCCCTCGCGGCAACGGTTACGGTGCGGACCTATCGCAAGGGCGACATCATAGTGCGACAGGGAGAGATGCTGCCGTCTCTCATGATTGTTCGAGCGGGCATCATTGTTCGAGAACACGGCGATGACGCCCATCCGCAGGAGGTCGGGCACCTCGCTCCCGGCGATTTTTTTGGAGAGACGGGTCTGCTAGCCGGCATCGGCGAGACCTCGACATTGCGCGCAATGAACCACGTCGTGGTTTACGAGATTGACCAGCAAAGCTTCGCGCCTCTGCTCCTCAACCGGCCCGAAATGGCCGAAGATCTTGCAGCGGTGCTATCGGCC
>NZ_RZSX01001655.1:0-476 GCF_004023105.1 Mesorhizobium sp. M5C.F.Ca.IN.020.32.2.1
GCCTCGATCGTGTCGAGCACCTCATAGGAAAACCGCAAGGCGCGGTTTTCCTATGAGGTGCTCGACACGATCGAGGCCGGCCTGGTGCTGACCGGCACCGAGGTGAAATCGCTGCGCCAGGGCCAGGCCAACATCCAGGACTCTTACGCCTCGGTCGAGGGCGGTGAGATCTGGCTGATCAACTCCTATCTGCCGGAATATCTGCAAGCCAACCGCTTCAACCACGAGCCGCGCCGGCGCCGCAAACTCCTGCTCAACAAGCGCGAGATGGCCAAGCTGTCGCAGAGTGTCGATCGCGAAGGCATGACGCTGGTGCCGCTAAAAATCTATTTCAACGACCAGGGCCGGGCCAAGCTGCTGCTTGCCGTTGGCCGCGGCAAGAAACTGCACGACAAGCGCGAAACCGAAAAGCAGCGCGACTGGTCGCGCGAGAAGGGCCGGCTGCTGAAGGAGCGTGGGTAGGCTGGGAGCCACTC
>NZ_RZSX01001656.1:0-473 GCF_004023105.1 Mesorhizobium sp. M5C.F.Ca.IN.020.32.2.1
AGCAGTTGCTGGTCGCGTAAAAAGGCAACACCTGGATGGTGTAGACGCCATTGCCTCCCGGAGTGGAGTGTTCGCCAAGTCTAGAACGTCCAGTGCTCTAGCGGCTGTCGAACATCCAGCTTCGGTCGCGCCACATTTTCTCGCCGACCTGACAGTCGGTGGCCGGCTTGCCTTGCGCCAGTATCACCGGCGGATGCGCCGCTTCGTCCGCCACCCATTGCGGTGAGGCAGGCCCGGCAAGCTCGAGCACCAGCTTGCGGCGGATCGCTTCGGGAAACTGCGTCCACTCATTGACCGGGATCATGAACGCGCCGGGCCCACCGATGACGCAGTCGGTGTAGTAGCGGTCGAGATAGTTCACGTCGTAGACACTGGTGAAGCCACTCCGAGTCATCAGCGGCAGGCCGTTGATGGTGATGCCTTGCTTCACCAGCTCGTCACGGATGATGTCGACGGGAGCACCTTGATTGTTG
>NZ_RZSX01001657.1:0-469 GCF_004023105.1 Mesorhizobium sp. M5C.F.Ca.IN.020.32.2.1
CTGCATGCTTCGGGACCCTTCGGAACCGCCGATGCCAGATTGCTGCGCGACATGGCGCCGGCGGTGATCGGTTTCGCAAGGCTGCGCTGGCCGGCCCTTCCGGCCGACGAACCGGCAGAGACGAAGCAGGACGAGGCGATTGCGCCGGTCAACGAGTTTGAACGTGCTCATATCTGGAAGAGCCTTTCGCTCACACCGCGCGAAAAGCATGTCGTCGATCTGGTGCTTCAGGGACATTCCACGGAATCGATAGCCAGGGCGATGCGCATCGTACCGGGAACCGTAAAGGTCCACCGCCGCAACATCTATCGCAAGCTCAAGATCAAATCGCAGGCTGGTCTTTTCGCGCGTTTTGTCGAGATCATGGACGCGCGGATTCGGTAGTCCACGGTTTTCTAAAATGGCCTCGCTCAGTTTAGCTGGCGACGCCTTCCCAGGCGCCGGTTTCGGCCATCTGTCTGAGCAGCGG
>NZ_RZSX01001658.1:0-468 GCF_004023105.1 Mesorhizobium sp. M5C.F.Ca.IN.020.32.2.1
GGCCGATGTCTTTGACGCCGACCCGACGGTCGAGGGCCTGATCCTCGACAAGCATGGCATTTTCACGTTCGGCGACGATGCCAAACAGGCCTACGACCGGATGATCCACTATGTGAACGCCGCCGAGGAGTTCATCGCCAGCCACGGCAAGCCGCTTGCCGAAAAAACCGCCTTGCCGGCCAGGCTGGCCAAGCCTGCGGACATTGCGCCGATGCTGCGCGGCGCGGTGGCGGTAGCGCGCGGCGAAGCCCGCTTCGACCGCATGATCAGCGATTTCCGCACCTCGGACGCGATCGTGGATTTCATCAATTCGGCCAGGATTGCCGACTATGCCGGGCGCGGCGTGTCGACACCCGACCTGTCGATCCGCATCAAGACCGGACCGATGGCGCTGCCGGCGCCCGACGCAGACAAGATCGGCGACTACAAATCCGTCATCCGCCAACACGTCGAGAAATTCGCCAGGGA
>NZ_RZSX01001659.1:0-467 GCF_004023105.1 Mesorhizobium sp. M5C.F.Ca.IN.020.32.2.1
ATGCGCAGATGTACGGCCCGACCGTCGGCGACAAGGTGCGGCTCGCCGATACCGAACTGTTCATCGAGGTCGAAAAGGATTTCACCCTTCATGGCGAAGAGGTGAAATTCGGCGGCGGCAAAGTCATCCGCGACGGCATGGGCCAGAGCCAGGTATCCCGCGCCCAAGGCGCCGTCGACACCGTGATCACCAATGCGCTGGTCGTCGATGCATCAGACGGCGTCTTCAAGGCCGATATCGGCCTCAGGGATGGACGCATCGCCGCGGTCGGCAAGGCCGGCAATCCGGACATGCAAAACGGCGTCACCATCATCATCGGCCCCGGCACCGAGATCATCGCCGGCGAAGGCAAGATCCTCACCGCCGGCGGCTTCGACGCGCATATCCACTTCATCTGCCCGCAGCAGATCGAGGAGGCGCTGATGTCAGGCATCACCACCATGCTCGGCGGCGGCACCGGACCGGCG
>NZ_RZSX01000165.1:0-9103 GCF_004023105.1 Mesorhizobium sp. M5C.F.Ca.IN.020.32.2.1
GCTGCGCGAGATGGCCGACAAGCTCAAGGCCAATGGTGTCGACGTGAAGTACGCCATTCATCCGGTCGCCGGCCGCATGCCCGGCCACATGAACGTCCTCCTTGCCGAAGCCAATGTGCCGTACGACGAAGTGTTCGAACTCGAGGATATCAACTCTGAATTCGCGCAGGCCGATGTCGCCTATGTCATCGGCGCCAATGACGTCACCAACCCGTCCGCGCGGGATGACAAGAGCTCCCCTATATTCGGCATGCCGATCCTCGACGTCGACAAGGCCCGCACCTGCCTGTTCGTCAAGCGCTCGCTCGGCTCCGGCTATGCCGGCATCGACAACACGCTGTTCTACAAGGACGGCACCATGATGCTGCTCGGCGATGCCAAGAAGATGACCGAGGAGATCGTCAAGGCCATGGATCATTGATCCGGATTCGCGGTCCAGTGCACCGCTAATTGCTCGGAAAAAAGCCCGGCTCCGCGCCGGGTTTTTCTTGACTTGAACATCTGGCCTGCAGCGTCTTTGCTACCATGCCGGTTTCAGCGCTACGATGAACAAATTCTGTTCCGGGCTTTGTCACCAAACGGAGGCACTGGTGTCCGACCTTCATCCTGTTGCGTCGCCGACCAAGACCAGCCCGCCGGCCTCCGGAAAGGCGCCGCGCAAGCTCAGCCAGGCCGTGGTGATCGTGCATGGCATGGGCGAACAGCGACCCATGGGCACGCTGAGGGAATTTGTTCAGGCTGTTTGGAGTCACGACCCTGCTCGCGTGCCGTTTTACGCCCGTGTCGCCGATTCGGGCGGTCCCGCCGGCTCGAAGATCAACCAGAGCTGGATCACGCCTGACAGCCGCACGAACTCGCACGAGCTTCGCCGGATCACCACCCCTTACGATGTCGATGGCCGCCGCACTGATTTCTACGAGCTTTACTGGGCCGACATCACGCAAGGCACGACGCGGGGCCGGCTTGCGGCCTGGGTGACAAATCTGCTCTGGCGCAAGCCCGCCGACATTCCGCGCGACGCCCGCGGACTCTATGTCGTTACGCTTCTGGCCGTCATAACAGTCTTGGGCGCGGCGCTCGTGCTCGCGACCTCGGCCTTGCAAGGGTATATTTCCTGGACCACGGGCATGCTCGTCACGATCCTGGCCTCGTTCGTCGTCTGGTCGGTGGACCGGTTCGGTCTTCCTTATTTCGGTGATGTGGCCGCCTATGTCCGTGCTGAAGCGGCAACGGTGGAGAAGCGCGCGCTTGTCCGCGACCGTGGCCTGACGCTGCTGAGGCGTCTCATGATGGACGATACCTACGACCGCATCGTGCTGGTCTCACACAGCCTGGGATCAATGATCGCCTATGATCTGCTGCAGATATTGTGGGCTGATTTCAGGCCGCGAAAGCTGGAAGCGGTCCGCGACAAGGCGAGACTGAAAGCGATCCGCGCCGTCGACAGCGCTACGCTCAACGCCGATGGTTCTGCGTGGCCCGACAGCTTGGATGACCTCTCCGGATTCCGGCGAGATCAATGGGAACTCTATCGCCAACTCCGCGCCAGGGACGACGTTCATCCATTGCCGTGGAAGATCAGCGATTTCGTCACGCTCGGCAGCCCGCTGACCCACAGCGAATTTCTGGTGACCTACAATCTCGCCGAATTCAGGCGCGGCATCGCTGAGCGGCTGTTCTCGGCGTGTCCGCCAATCGCCGATACGGCGGCCGGTGGAACCGTCCTCTATCAGGAAGGGCGCAGCCGTTCGGGCAGGCCGCAGCGGGCGGTGCATCATGGCACTGTATTTGCCGCGACGCGCTGGACCAACATCTTCGACAGGGGCAATGGCTGGCTGACGGGCGACCCGATCTCCGGGCCGATGGCGGAAAATTTCGGCCCCGGCGTGGAGAACATTCAGGTCGAGCTGCGCAGTTCGCTTGGCCGCATCTTCACCCACAGGCTCTATTGGTCGCTGAAGGCGACCGGCGTCCAGGTCGCCGCAGCGGCCGGAACGCCGCCGCGCTCGCATATCGAGGTGCTGCGCGACGCCGTCGATCTCGGCCGCAAACTGGAGCCAAGCCAGGGGGTGTCCACGGTTTTTGCCGGAAAGTAAGAGCCGGCGCTCGTTTCGGTGAACCGGCGCTGGCAATCACCCCATCGAAACAGCATGTCTATGCAGGGGCAGTGTCCCTGCATAGAAGAAACCGTCAAGCACCGATCAGCGGTTGGTCAGGAAGACCGCCTCCTCGTCGTCGCGCTGCCTGCCGCCAAGGGCTGCCGCGGCGCTTGCGATGAAAGCGCCGACAACCAGCGACAGTGCGCCAAGCAGCGCGAAGGTGGCACCGGCTTTCCTGGCGGTATCGGCAGCCTGCTGAGCCTGAACCTTCGCCTCTTCGACCCTGGCAAGCACGGCATCGACACGAGCCCTGGCATCCGGTTCCGACAGCCCGGCTCGGGCAGCCACCAGCTGCGACAGATAGGTCTTGTCGTCGGCAGACACTTCTCCTGCTGCTGCGCTCGCGATCAAAATGCGCGAAGCCTGCGCCGTCGCCGCCGCATCGCTCTCCGGGCTGGCGGCAGCAAGCCTGGCCGCATCGGCAGGGCGGAACAATGCATCGACGAAGTACGACGTTGCGTTGTCGGTCGCGGCGCCTCCGGCGTTTGCAGTGGCACCTGCCGAAGCGCCCATTGCCGCGCCCGACGCGACTGTCGAAGCGGCCTGGACGCCGGTTCCGACAGCTGCGGAAAGCGCCGAGCCGAGCACGCCGGCGACGAGCAACGTTGCAAGCGCCCAGGCGAGGAAGCCGTGGGCGGTATCGCGGAAAAAGACTTCATCGGTGTGGACGCCGACCCATTTGGTGCGCAGGCGCCCGGCAAGATAACCGCCGGCAGCCGACGACAGCCACTGCACGATGATCAGCCACGCGGCGGTGGAGGCCGCGAAAGTTGTGACCGATGTGCTTAAGCCGGACCACGGCGAAACCATGGTCAGCCCGAGCCCGGAGCCGAGCAACATCAGGATCAGTGTTAGCCCCGAGGCAGCAAAGGCGCCGGCCACGATCGGCCCCCAGCTGACAGCGGTGGAAGAGGATTCCGTCGGTGCGGAAACGTCGACAGCCGTTAGGGTTGACTGCATGTCAGCCCCCTACCGTGCGAAAAGCATGATGAGAATAATGATCGGAATCGGGACTCCGAGAAGCCAGAGCAAAATGCCACGTCCCATGAGTGCCTCCTGCGGCGATTGTGATCAATCACAATGCCTTGGAAGCCTTTCCGTTCCGGCCGGCCCTCAGTGAACCTTTGTTGCGATGCAGCAGACATCTTTGGCAGGCCTAGGTCTACCAACGATGTCTCAAGCGCTTGAGATTGAGCGTCCGGCCTGGGCTTTAAATATCCAGATTGGCGACGGACAGGGCGTTTTCCTGGATGAACTCACGCCTGGGCTCGACCTCGTCGCCCATCAGCCGCGAAAACAGCGAGTCGGCGTCCGTCGCGTCATTGACCTTGACCTGCAAAAGCGAGCGCACATTCGGGTCGAGCGTGGTCTCCCAGAGCTGCTCGGCGTTCATTTCGCCGAGGCCCTTGTAGCGCTGCATGGTCAGGCCTTTGCGGCCGGTGGCAAACACGGCGTTGAGCAGCGCCAGCGGTCCCGAGATGGTTTCCGACACATCCTTGCGGCGCAGCACCGGCGGCTCGCCATAGACTTCTGCGAGGCGAGGCGCATAGCGGTCGAGCTGGCGGGCGTCGGCCGAATTGATCAGCGCGAGATCGAGATGCGCGAACTCCTTGACGCTGCGCACCGTGCGCTCGAACACATAGCCGCCGACCCCTTCGTTTGAGGTCGACATGCGGCCCGTCCAGCCGCGTTCGGTGTCCTCGGCGATGATGTCGAGACGCCGGGCGACGCGATCGGCCATGGCGTTGGCCCGGCCGAGATCGGCGAAAACGTCCGGGTTGAGCGCGCCGGCAATCGCGGCCTGCTCGACCACGCCTCTGTTGTAGCGAGTGTGCAGCCCGTTAATGAGCTGGCGCACCGCCAGCGCATCGTCGATGGCGCTGCGCAGGTCCTGTCCGGCCCGCACCTCGCCGGTGCTGAGCGCAAGCGACGCCTCCTCCAGCCCCGAGCCGATCAGAAATTCCTCGAAGGCGCTTTCGTCCTTGAGGTATTGCGAGCTCTTGCCACGCGTCACCTTGTAGAGCGGCGGCTGGGCGATATAGAGATGGCCGCGCTCGATCAGCTCGGGCATCTGCCGGAAGAAGAAGGTCAGCAGCAAGGTGCGGATGTGGGCGCCGTCGACGTCGGCGTCGGTCATCAGGATGATCTTGTGATAGCGCAATTTGTCGGCGTTGAACTCGTCCTTGCCGATCGAAGTGCCGAGCGCCGTGATCAGCGTACCGATCATGTCGGAGCCTAGCATGCGGTCGAAGCGAGCCCGCTCGACATTGAGAATCTTGCCGCGCAGGGGAAGAATGGCCTGGTTCTGACGCGAACGGCCGCCCTTGGCCGAGCCGCCGGCGCTGTCGCCCTCGACGATGAAGATTTCGGACTTCGCCGGGTCGCGTTCCTGGCAGTCGGCCAGCTTGCCGGGCAGCGAGGTGACGCCGAGCGAGCTCTTGCGGGTGATGTCGCGCGCCTTGCGCGCGGCTTCGCGCGCCGCTGCCGCCTGGATGACCTTCTCGATGACCACCTTGCCCTCGGTCGGGTGCTCTTCGAGCCAGGTGCCGAGAGCTTCGTTGACGAGCCCTTCCACCACCGGACGGACTTCGGACGAGACCAGCTTGTCCTTGGTCTGCGAGGAGAATTTTGGGTCGGGAACCTTGACCGACAGCACGGCCGTCAGCCCTTCGCGGCAATCGTCGCCGATCAGCGCCACCTTCTCCTTCTTGGTGAGGCCCGAGGATTCGCCGTAGCCGGTTATCTGGCGCGTCAGCGCGCCGCGAAAGCCGGCAAGATGCGTGCCGCCGTCGCGTTGCGGAATGTTGTTGGTGAAGGCCAGCACGTTCTCGTGGTAGCTGTCGTTCCACCACATGGCGACCTCGACGGTGATGCCGTCACGCTCGGCTTTGATCGCAATCGGCTTGTCGATCAGCGGTTTCTTGACGCGGTCGAGATATTTGACGAACTCCTCCAGCCCGCCATCATAGTGCAGCTCATGGCGCACGACGTCGGCATGGCGGGCATCGGTCAGAACGATGCGAACGCCAGAATTCAGGAAGGCGAGTTCGCGCAGCCGGTGCTCCAGCGTGCCGAAGTCGAACTCGACCATGGTGAACGTCTCGGCTGACGGGAAAAAGGTGATCTCGCTGCCGCTGCGCCCCTCATAAGTGCCGGCAACCTTGCGCTGTTCGTAGGTGCCGGTGACCCTCAGCGGCGCGTCGGCATTGCCGTGCGTGAAGCTCATCTCGTAGATCTGGCCGTTGCGGCGGATCTTCAGCTTCAGCCAGCCCGACAGCGCGTTGACTACCGAGACGCCGACGCCGTGCAGACCGCCCGACACCTTATAGGAGTTCTGGTCGAACTTGCCGCCGGCATGCAGCTGCGTCATGATCACTTCGGCCGCCGATATGCCTTCGCCGGTGTGGATATCGGTCGGAATGCCGCGGCCATTGTCGATCACCGTCACCGAACCATCGGGGTTGAGCGTTACCGTGACAAGGTCGGCATGGCCGGCCAGCGCTTCATCGATGGCGTTGTCGACGACCTCGTACACCATGTGATGCAGGCCCGACCCGTCGTCGGTATCGCCGATATACATGCCAGGCCGCTTGCGGACGGCATCCAACCCCTTCAAAACCTTGATGGAATCGGCGCCGTACTCGGCCTCAGCGCCGTTGGCGTTGTCGATCTGATCGCTCATGAAAACCTGTCTGATTGATGCCGCACATCCAGCGCAGAAATCGGCTCCGAATCGCGCGTCTTTGATGTCCTAGATATAAGTGCAAAAGGCGGTTTTTCCAAGGTTTGCAAGCATTTCCGAATGGAAGAAGAACACGCTCGGCCGGCCATGGCATCGGACCCAAAAAGTGGATCGGTTTTGGAACAGAGCGGCGGCAACAAGAGCAGGCCGCCCTGTTCCGGCAATCAGGTACTTTCCAGTCCCCGGTTACATTCCGGAGAGGCCGGCGGCATGGACGCTTGCCTTGCCAGCCACTACATTGAGGTGACCAGCGGAGCACGCCATGGACAGTCAGCCCGCCCCATTCGTCCCGCCGGCACCGAAGCCGCGTACCTCGCCGCCTTCGACGCTGGAGATGATCCGCATCGTCTATCGCAATCCGCTCGAACTGTGGGGCGAGCCGACCTACAACGAACCCTGGATTTCGGTGACCGGCATCGGCGGGCCACTGGTCATCGCCAATGACCCCGGCCTCATTCGCCACGTGCTGGTCGACAATGCGAAAAACTACAAGATGGCGACGGTGCGTCAGATGATCCTGCGGCCGATCCTGCGCGACGGCCTGCTGACCGCTGAGGGCGAGGTATGGAGGCGCTCGCGCAAGGCGATGGCGCCGGTGTTCACGCCGCGGCACATCTTCGGTTTTGCCGAGCCGATGCTGAGGCGCACACGGGAGTTCGTCACGCGCTACGAGGGCGGCGGCACGTCGGACATCGCCCATGACATGACGCTGCTTACCTTTGACATCCTGGCCGAGACGCTGTTTTCCGGTGACATATCAGGTTGTCCGGGCAGCGTCGCCAAGGAGATCGACCGGCTGTTCGAGACCATGGGCCGCGTTGATCCGCTCGATCTGTTGCGGGCGCCCGATTGGCTGCCGCGCCTGACCCGCATCCGCGGCCGCAAGACCATGGCCTATTTCCGCAAGATCGTCACCGACACCGTCAAGATGCGCGAAGAGCGGGTCAAGCGCGATCCGGACAAGGTGCCGCAGGATTTTCTCACGCTCCTGCTCAAGGCGGAGGGACCGGACGGGCTGACGCGCGCCGAGGTCGAGGACAACATCATCACCTTCATCGGTGCCGGCCATGAGACTACGGCGCGTGCACTTGGATGGACGCTCTATTGCTTGGCCGAAGCGCCTTGGGAGCGCGAAAAGATCGAGCGCGAGATCGACGCGGTGCTGGCGCGCGAGTCCGATCCGACAAAGTGGCTCGACGCCATGCCGTTCACCCGCGCCGCCTTCGACGAGGCGCTCAGGCTCTATCCGCCGGCGCCGTCGATCAACCGCGAGCCGATCGAACCCGAAATCTGGAACGGCCTCTATATACCGAGGCGCGCCGCGGTGCTGGTCATGCCGTGGGTTGTTCATCGCCATCGCAAGCTGTGGGAGCGGCCCGACGCGTTCATGCCCGAACGCTTCCATCCGGGAAATCGCGAGAAGATCGACCGCTTCCAGTATTTACCGTTCGGCGCCGGTCCTCGCGTCTGCATCGGCGCCAGCTTTGCCATGCAGGAGGCGATCATCGCTCTGGCGATCATGCTGTCGCGTTTCCGCTTCGACACCACCGCCGAGACTAAGCCGTGGCCGGTGCAGAAACTGACGACGCAACCGCAGGGCGGCCTGCCGATGCAGGTCACGCGGCGCCGTTAGTGATCGCCTGATTGGCTAGGCCGCCGTCTTGCGCTGGAACTGGCCCGCGGCCCGGTAACGCCAGAGATAACTGGGCAGGATGCTGCCGATCGACTGTGGCTGGATATCGAGACCGGCGAGCGTCCTGTTTTCCCTGGTGGCCGCTTCCGACACGACGTTGTGCTCGCGCAATTGCAGGACCTGATCCTTAGTCAGCAGTGGATTGGGCAAAAGCCCGAGAATCGATGCCTGCATGTTCGCCACCCACCAAGGCACCGACACCAGAAGTCGCTTGCGGTCGATCATGGCAAGCATTTCCTGCATGCATTGTTTGAAGGTGAGCACCTGCGGCCCGCCAAGCTCATAGATCCGGCCGCCCTGGACTTTGCCGTCGACCGAGCGCGCCACCGCTTCGGCGACATCGCCGACATAGACCGGCTGGAATTTGGTCTGCCCACCGCCGATCAGCGGCAGGACCGGCGAATAGCGCGCCATATTGGCGAACCGGTTGAAGAAGCTGTCCTCCGGCCCGAAATTGATCGACGGCCGCAAGATGACGGCATCGCTGATCGTTTCCAGGACCGCTTTTTCGCCGAGCGCTTTGGTGCGCGCGTAGTCCGATTGCGCGTTCAGATCGGCGCCCAGAGCCGAGATATGGGTGAGGCCAGCGCCGACGGCGCGCGCCGCTTCGGCGACGGCGCGTGCGCCGAATTCGTGGACGGAGGTGAATTTCTGCCGGCCGCTCTCATGCAGGATGGCCACCAGATTGACGACATGATCGGCGTCTTGCACGGCGCGGTCGACCGACCAGCGCACGCGAACATTGGCCTGCACCGGCTGGATCTGGCCGACATTGCCGAGCGGCTGCAGATGGCCGGCGAGATCGGGCCGGCGGCAGGCGACCCTTATGCGGTAGCCGCGCCTGGCCAGCGCCCGCACGACGTGACGGCCGACAAAGCCGGAACCGCCGAACACGACGACGAGCTTTGGGGTCTGCAGGATTTCGGTCATTGCTGGCTCCGGCGCAGTTTCCAGATTTACTGGTGCTTGACTGAAGCCGTTTCTTAGTCCGTTTCGCGCCAAAGGCAAAGGGCGACGATAAGTCGCCGGAGACCTTGTTTCGACCGCGTCAGAACGCCCTGCCGATGCGTGCGTCGACCGATTGGCGGTTGCCGCCGCGAATGATGAAGAAGAACAGGATCGCCGCCCACAGCAGCGATTTTTCGGCGCCCGAAAAGCCCTCGCCCATAGTGACCCAATGGAACCAGACGGTGACCAGAAGCACGAACATTCCGGCGAAGGCGGCCGGTCGGGTCAAGAGACCTATGGCGATGAAAATGCCTCCGAAGAACTCGGTGCATGCCAAGAGCAGGGACCAAAATGCGCCCGGATAGAAGCCGAGGCCTTCGACCATCTCGGCGGCGCCAAACGGATCGGTGATCTTCTGCGAACCATGAATGGTGAGGAAGATGCCGGCAACGGCACGCAGGATGGTTTCAGAGGTGGTGTGCAGCGCCGCATAAAGGCTGCCAAGGGCTGGGACGAAAAGGCTTCTTCTGGAATTGTCGGTGCTTGCGGACATTGGGGCTC
>NZ_RZSX01001660.1:0-467 GCF_004023105.1 Mesorhizobium sp. M5C.F.Ca.IN.020.32.2.1
CGTTTTCCATGGCGTTGATCGCTTCGACGCGCGGGCGGGTCGACTTGACCCGACGATCGTTGGAGGAGCCGAAAACCTTACGGGCGAGACCGCCAAAACTGACCATTCAATGGTCCTTTCGATAGTATTCCAAGTCGTTGCGACGGGTGCCGACGGCCCCATCAAATCCACGTGAAACGCGGACAAACGCAAAAAGCGCCCGGAAAACGGTTCTGGACGCAAAGTCGTTGGACAGATAAGAGGGGGCTCAATCGATGTCAACGGCGCGCTCGCCCTGTCGACCGTGCCAAATTCCGCCACAATCCGGCTGGTCTGGAAACCATCCCGCTCTAGCTATCCCCCATTGGAGTCAAACGTATGTCCTCATTGTTCCGCCGCGCGTCGCTCGCCAGCCTAGGCCTGGCATTCGGGCTGTCGGCTCTGTCGCTGTCGCCGCTGATGGCGCAGGACACCGCCCCCGCCCAACC
>NZ_RZSX01001661.1:0-465 GCF_004023105.1 Mesorhizobium sp. M5C.F.Ca.IN.020.32.2.1
GCTCGGTGGCGCGGCTGTCGATCCGCTCGCGCACGGCCAACGGCGACAGCGCCGCCGAGATCGGCATCGAGGGCGGGCGCGTGTCCGCCGTCAGGCCGGCGGCCGCCAATCGCGGCACCACGATCGAGGTGCGCGACCTGTTCTTCGCCACGCCGGCGCGGCTCAAATTCATGAAGGGCGAGCGCGCCGAGAGCTCGGCGACCAGCGATGTGATCAAGCGCATCGCCATCGCTTTCCCCGCCGTGCGCTTCACGCTGGCCGGTTCCGACCGCTCGACGCTGGAACTGCCGGCGACCGACGACAGCCCGGAAGGCCGGCTGCGCCGCATCGCGCAAGTGATGGGCGCCGACTTTCCGGAGAATGCCATTGCCATCGACGCCGTGCGGGACGGCGTGCATCTCGCCGGTCACGTCTCGATCCCGTCGTTCAGCCGCGCCAATGCGCTGCAGCAGTACGCCTATGTCA
>NZ_RZSX01001662.1:0-464 GCF_004023105.1 Mesorhizobium sp. M5C.F.Ca.IN.020.32.2.1
GCGCGCGACCTGCGGCAAGGATTTCATCCAGCTTTCCGGCGAGGATGCCTCGGCGCTCGGCTTCAACGCCCATGGCGGCGTCGGCTGCATCTCGGTGACGGCGAATGTCGCGCCGCGGCTGTGCGCCGAATTCCAGGAGGCGACGCTTTCCGGTGAGAACGCCAAGGCGCTGGACTTGCAGGACCGGTTGCTGCCGCTGCACAAGGCGATTTTCCTGGAGCCCGGCGTGTCCGGCGCGAAATATGCGCTGTCGAAGCTCGGCAAGGTCGAGAACGTGCTGCGTTCACCGCTGGTCACCGTCGAGCAGTCGACCGCCGAGAAGATCGATGCGGCCATGAAGCACGCCGGCTTGATTAATTAGGGATGAGGCGCCACCTCTCCGCATCATGAATCAAGTCAGAAAAGCCGATCCCAACAACAAGACCGTTGCGGAAAACCGCAAGGCGCGGTTTTCCTATGAGGTG
>NZ_RZSX01001663.1:0-464 GCF_004023105.1 Mesorhizobium sp. M5C.F.Ca.IN.020.32.2.1
GTCCATGGTCGCCATGGCGAGACCGGCGCCGTTGATGATGCAGCCGATATTGCCGTCGAGTCCGACATATGACAGGCCGCGGTCTGAGGCGAAGGTTTCGCGCTGATCTTCCTGGCTCTTGTCGCGCATCTCGGAAATATGCGGCCGGCGGAAGAGAGCGTTCTCGTCGAAGCTCATCTTGGCGTCGAGCGCCACGAGGTCGCCGCGGCGCGTCACCACCAGCGGATTGATCTCAAGCATCGAGGCATCATAGTCGACGAAGGCGCGGTAGCAGCCGAGCAGTGTCTGCGTGGCGCGGCCGATCAGCGCATTGTCGATGCCGAGGCCAAAGGCGATCTCTCGGGCCTGGAAATCCTGCATGCCGACGCCGGGATCGACGGTCGCGCGGATAATCGAGTCGGGTTCGGCCTCGGCGATCTCCTCGACCTCCATGCCGCCCGATGACGAGGCGACGATCATGATGC
>NZ_RZSX01001664.1:0-460 GCF_004023105.1 Mesorhizobium sp. M5C.F.Ca.IN.020.32.2.1
GGCATGGCCAGGGCGCCGGTCTTCTCCGCCGAGAACCCGAAGCGCTCGTAATAGGGCGCATCGCCGACCAGCAGGATCGCCGCATGGCCGAGGCGGGCGGCTTCAGCGATTGCATGGCGCATCAGCGCCGAGCCGATGCCGGCATTCTTGATTGTCGGATCGACGGCGAGCGGGCCAAGCAGAAGGGCTGACCTACCGCCCTCGCCCAGCACCACATCCCATAGCCGCACGGTGCCAGTGACCCCGCCCGATGCATCGCGCGCGATAAAGGCCAGGCCTTCCGAAGGCCGGCGGCCGCGCCGCAGCTTTTCCGACGATTTTTTCCGGCGCTTCGGCCCCATGGCGCGATCGAGCAAAGCCTCGCGCGCCGAAACGTCGGCAGCGGTTTCGGCGGTGATGACGAAAGCGCCAGCAATCTCCCCCCTCGAGGGGGAGACGTCGCCGAAGGCGACAGAGGGGG
>NZ_RZSX01001665.1:0-459 GCF_004023105.1 Mesorhizobium sp. M5C.F.Ca.IN.020.32.2.1
GACCGACACTGGCTCCAACTTCTTTGCTGCGTTTGCCGCCGGCAATATCGGCATCTCGCCGTCCGGCGCCTTCGCCATCGGCGCGCTGAACACGCAATACACAGACATCGACTACGGCGTCACCTTCCTGCCTGGCAAGGATGGCGGCTGGTCGTCGTTCGCCGGCGGCGACAATTTCGTTGTCACCAAGGGCACCACCAAGATCGCGGTGGTGAAGGAGTTCCTCGATTTCGCCTATTCGCTCGAAGGCCAGACCATCCTGGCGAAATATGGCAGCCTTCCGGTGCGCGGCGACATCGCCAATGAGGCGCTGAAGGAGCTCGACCCGCGCTACAAGGTCGCCGCAGAGGCCATGGCCAAGGGCCGCACGCCCTATTCGGTGGTGTTCAACGACCTGATCAACTCCGCCAACGGTCCGTGGAACCAGATGGTCAACGAGGTCTTCTTCGGCGAAGACGT
>NZ_RZSX01001666.1:0-458 GCF_004023105.1 Mesorhizobium sp. M5C.F.Ca.IN.020.32.2.1
GGGATATAGAGCGCATCGTCGCCGACTACGCCGCCGCCGCCCAGCGCTGCCAGGCCGCCGGCCTCGACGGCATCGAGTTCGAGGCCTATGGCCACCTGATGGACGGCTTCTGGTCGCCCGCCACCAACCAGCGCGACGACGATTTCGGCGGCTCGCTAGACAACCGCTTGCGCTTCACCGGCATGGTGCTCGACGCGGTGCGGGCAGCGGTCGGCGACAAATTCGTCGTCGGCATCCGCATGGTCGCCGACGAGGATTTTGAGAAGGGCCTGTCGAAGCAGGAAGGCGTCGAGATCGCTAGGCGGCTGGCCGGCTCCGGCAAGGTCGATTTCCTCAACATCATCCGCGGCTCGATCGAAACCGATGCCGCGCTGACCAGGGTCATCCCGGTGACCGGCATGCGCTCGTCGCCGCATCTCGGCGACGAGCGCATGCCGGTCACCGGGATGACCCTGGTC
>NZ_RZSX01001667.1:0-458 GCF_004023105.1 Mesorhizobium sp. M5C.F.Ca.IN.020.32.2.1
ACCTGCACTCGACCAACAATTTCCCGGAATTCACCGGCCGCATCTGTCCGGCGCCTTGCGAGGAAGCCTGCACGCTCAACCTCGAGGACATTCCGGTCGCCATCAAGACGATCGAGCAGGCGATCGCCGACAAGGCCTATGAAACCGGTCATATCCGGCCCTATCCGCCGGAAAAGAAGACCGGCAAGCGCGTCGCGGTCATTGGCTCGGGGCCGGCCGGCATGGCGGCCGCCCAGCAGCTTGGCCGCGCCGGCCACGACGTTCACGTCTATGAGCGCGAGAGCCGGCCGGGTGGGCTGATGCGCTACGGCATCCCCGACTTCAAGATCGAGAAACACTATATCGACCGGCGCATCGAGCAAATGCAAGGCGAGGGCGTGAGCTTCCATTGCGGCGTCAATGTCGGCGTCGACAAACCGGTGGCGGAGCTGCTCGCCGAATACGATGCTGTGCTCTAT
>NZ_RZSX01001668.1:0-457 GCF_004023105.1 Mesorhizobium sp. M5C.F.Ca.IN.020.32.2.1
GTTGGGGCTCGTCACCCAGAGCCGCTCGCGCTCGCCAGCCTCGCGCCATTTCAGCGTGCAGGGCGTGCCCATCAGTTTCTTGAATATCTTCGAGAAATGGCCGGAATGAAGGATGATCAGCCCCATGCCTTCCCAGACCCGGCGCGCCACGCGCCCGACAACGTCGTCGGCGACGGCACCATGGTCCTTGTGTCCCCACCATAGCAGGACATCGGTTTGCGCCAGACGGTCGGCCGGCAAGCCATGGTCCGGCTGCTCGAGCGTCGCCCATGACGCGGAAATTTCGGGATCGAGCTTCAGCGCGTTGGCGATCGTTGCGTGCATGCCCTCAGGGTAGATCCCCGCGACCACCTCATTGGTCCGCTCGTGGATATTCTCGCCCCAAACGACAGCGCGTATAGTCATGACATCCTCTTGATTGGTTGAAGCCGCCGCCCCGGTACATCCAGTCATAGTA
>NZ_RZSX01001669.1:0-453 GCF_004023105.1 Mesorhizobium sp. M5C.F.Ca.IN.020.32.2.1
TTTTCGCACAAAGCACAATTCGGCTATGCGAATATCCGCACTTTCTATGCGCGAAACGAAACCTCGATGTCGAGAATATTCAATGAAATCATAGGGAAATTCTCTTCCACGCAGTCTGGCACGGCAGTTGCAAACACGAATTCAGCGGTCGCGAGGCTGCTGGAGGTCAATGCAATTGCTCCGGGAGGTCGAGCTTTCGATCGGAGCACAATGGAGGACGTTATGCAGACAGTATTCGCTGCCGCCGAGCCGCGCGGCAAACTTCCCTTCTACCGGCATCTATATGTGCAGGTGCTGGCGGCGATCGCCGCCGGTGTGCTTCTCGGCCACTTCTATCCCGAAACCGGTGAGGCGATGAAGCCGTTCGGCGACGCCTTCATCAAGCTGGTGAAGATGGTGATCGCGCCGGTGATCTTCCTGACGGTGGCGACCGGGATCGCCGGCGTTGCCGAC
>NZ_RZSX01000166.1:0-9056 GCF_004023105.1 Mesorhizobium sp. M5C.F.Ca.IN.020.32.2.1
ATTTAGCCCTGTATAGGTGTTTATCCGCCACAACGAACATCTCGGCATAGGTGGTCGGTCCGCTGAAGGCGACGCCGCCGATGCTTACCGAGAGGGGACAGGGTTGCCCGCCCGGGGAAAAATCCGCCTCGCGGATACGGCGCCGTATCCCCTCCGCGACCAGCCAGGAATGCGACGGGTCGGCGCCGGGAAGGAAGACTGCGAATTCCTCACCGCCAATTCGCCCGACGATGTCGGCGCCGCGCAGCTGGTCTTGAATGGTCTTGGCGATCAGCTTGAGGGCCTGATCGCCACAGTCGTGGCCGAGGCGATCGTTGACGGACTTGAAATGGTCGGCGTCGACAATCAGCAAGGCGCCGGAGCTGGCGACAGAATGGCTGCGAGCTTGCTCGAGATAGGCTTCGACAAGCACTGAAAACGCGCCGCGGTTGAACACCGCTGTCAGGCTGTCGGTCGCCGCGACAATTGTCAGTTCCTTTTGCGCGATTGCCAGCTGACGCATTTTCCACATCAGGAAAGACAGGAACGAACCGGCCAGCACCAGCGGCAGCAGCAGATCGGTGAGTTTCGCCCGCCACAGCGCTTCAGGCGACAGATACGGGAAATTGAAGGAATCGACGAAGAAGGCGGCGGCGATGCAGACCGCGGTGCCGACAACGGTGACGGCCACCACCCTGCCCCAACTCGTGGGGGAAAAATCGATCCGCATGCCATTGCTCCCGCTATGGCAGGCTATTTTGAAGCGGGAACACGAATGAAGTCCTAAGACTTTGCTTCAATTCGATCGTGATCGATCCGGATAATCCAAATCAGGCGAAGGCGCGGCCCTCTTCGCTGCGCTGGAACAGCGTCAGGTCAAGTGGCACCGAAGGCCGGCCGAGAACGGTCAGGATCGCGTGCGCCTGGCCGCGGTGATGGGTCTGGTGGTTGAAAAAATGATCAAGCGCCGGCGCCAATCGCTGCGAGACGGTGCGCATGTCGGAGACGGTCATGTAGGAGAAGCGGCCGGACAAAGCCTTGTCGCTTAACGCCCCGACCCAGTCGATAATCCTTTTGTCTTCGGCCTCGCGCGCCAGCTGCAAGCCCGGCAAGGCGCGGTGCAGGATCGTATCGAGCCTGGCCGGCGCGTCGCCCTCGCCGGTAAAGCGCCTCATCCAGATGCGGTCGGCAGTCAGAACATGGTTGAGCGTGCCCATCATAGAGCCGAAGAAAACCCCGACATTGCGGTGAAATTCTTCCTCGTCGAGATCGGCGGCGGCATCGTAGATGCGGCTATTGGCCCATTGATTGTAGGCCGCAAACATCATGAAGTGCTGTTTCATCTTTTTCTCCCGACCCGCGAGACCCCGTTTCGGGTGCCTACCGCATCGGCCCGAAACGTCGCTCTAGTAGACCGCAAGGAAGCTGCCGCCAATGACCATTCTGCTCTATGACCTCGTCGGACGCGATGCCGCCCGTCCGTTCAGCCCGCATTGCTGGAAGGCGACGATGGCGCTTGCCCACAAGGGGGTCGACATCTCAACCGTGCCGACGCGTTTTCTCGAAGTGCCCGCTGTTGAAGGCGGCGCTTCGAAACTCGTTCCAGTGATCCGCGACGGCGAGAAGGTGGTCGCCGATTCCTTCGCCATCGCGCTCTATCTCGATGAGGCCTATCCTGAGCGGCCGACATTGTTTTCCGGCGACGGCGGCAAGGCGATGGCGCGCTTCATCGAACGCTGGTCGCAACTGACCATCCACCCTTATGTCACCACTGCGGCGATCATGGACCTCCACGCCATGCAGGATGAGCCGAACGCCGCCTATTTCCGCCAGAGCCGCGAGCAGCGCTTCGGCAAGAGACTGGAAGAGGTGATGGCGGCGCGAGACCTCGGCCTTGGCGCCTTCCGCGCCTCGCTGGAGCCGTTGCGCTCGATGCTCACCTATCAGCCGTTCATCGGCGGCCAATCACCGCTGTTTGCCGACTACATCGTCTTCGGCGCGCTGCAATGGGCACGCATCGCCTCACCCTACCGGTTGCTCGACGACAGCGATGTGGTGGCGCAGTGGTTCGAGCGCTGCCTCGATTTGCATGGCGGCCTCGGCCGCAAGGTGGCGGCGGCTGCCGCATAGGGCAGTAAGGCAGTAGGTATGCGCACCGCCATGACTTACTGCCCTACTCCCCTACTCCCCTAACAAAGGCAGCACGACCCCATGACGTCAGGCCCGGAATTCCCGGACGATTTTCGCGCCGAGTTGAGCAACCTCTTCCTGTGGCGGCGGGACGTCAGGCGATTCAGGCCGACGCCGCTTCCGGAAGGCGCTCTGGAGCGGCTGCTTGACCTCGCCAGCATTGCGCCCTCGGTCGGGCTGAGCCAGCCCTGGCGTTTCGTCATGGTCGAGAGTGCGGAATGCCGCGCCGCGGTCAGGACATGCTTCGAGCGCTGCAATGCAGAGGCGCTTACATCGCTCGACGGCGAACGCGCCGCGCTCTATGCACGCCTGAAGCTCGCCGGCTTGAACGAGGCGCCCTGTCAATTCGCGGTTTTCGCCGACCGCGCGACAGAACAGGGACATGGGCTGGGCCGCCTGACCATGCCCGCGACCATCGAATATTCGGCGGTGATGGCGATCCACACCTTTTGGCTGGCGGCGCGCGCGGAAGGAATAGGCATGGGCTGGGTCTCGATTCTCGATCCGGCCGAAATGGCAACGATCCTGGACGCGCCGCCGGAGCGGACGCTGATCGGTTACTTCTGCGTCGGCTACCCGAGCGAGAACCACAGCGTGCCGGAACTGGAACGGGAGGGCTGGGAAATTCGGCGCGCTTCGACCGTGATAAGGCGGTAGTGCAACGGCAACGCTGTCAATCTCCTCTTGACGGCCTTGACCTGAGGAAGGGCCAAAATGTTTCGCTACGACGTGCAGGCTGAGATCTGGGTCTATCCAGGCAAGGGCGGCTGGCATTTCGTGACGCTGCCGCCGGAGCTTGGGGCACGGATCAAGACGGCGACGGCGGGGATGGCGCGGCCCTGGGGCTCGCTTGGCGTGGAAGCCATCATCGGCCAGACCAGATGGCGGACATCGCTGTTTCCTGACAAGAAGTCCGGCAGCCTGCTCTTGCCGATCAAGACGGCGGTCCGGGTCCGCGAAGGCCTTCGGGCTGGCGACACGGCCAACCTGACGATCGAGATGCAGTTATGACAACATGGGTTCTGGCTGACGGCGACACGCTATGCGGCGGCTAGGGCTAGCCTCCCCTTGGCAAGCCGGCGGGCGGCTTGTATAGAGCGCGCCACCCTGAATTCCACTCTCCATCACAAGGACGATCCCATGGCGCTCGAACGCACCTTTTCCATGATCAAGCCGGACGCGACCCGACGCAATCTCACCGGCGCCATTACCCGGATGCTCGAAGAAGCCGGCCTGCGCGTCATCGCTTCGCGCCGGGTGTGGATGAGCCGCCGCGAGGCGGAAGGCTTTTATGCCGTCCACAAGGATCGTCCGTTCTTCGGCGAGCTGGTGGAGTCCATGTCGTCGGGCCCAACCGTCGTGCAGGTGCTGGAAGGCGAGAACGCGATTGCCAAAAACCGCGACGTGATGGGCGCCACCAACCCGGCCAACGCCGTCGAAGGCACCATCCGCAAGGTGCACGCGCTGTCGATCGGCGAGAATTCCGTGCACGGCTCCGACGCGCCGGAGACCGCCGCGCAGGAGATCAAATACTGGTTCTCGGACACAGAGATCGTGGGCTGAGCCGATAAGTCCATCACCACGTCACATGAAAAAAAGGCCGGCGCAATGCTGGCCTTTTTTCGTTGCGGCGATCCTGCACCGGACGGCGACGCCCCTCCAACCGCGCATGATGCTCAAAACCGAAACCGGTTTGAACGATCAGCTCACGGCGTTGAAGCGCAGAATGACACGGCCGTCCTTGTCGGCGATAACAAGCTTGCCGGCGTCGACATGGTACGACGCCGCCTTGGCCAGCGCCTCGAACAGCGCCTTTTCCTCGGCCATGATCTCGGGCGCGCAGGCTTTGAAGGTCGAACCGATGTCATTGATGGCGATCGTCGAACCATCGACTTTCGCGATGGCGAAGTAGACGTTGCAAGGACCGCTGCCGCCGGCCTTGCCGGCCTCGCTGATCCTGAACGTCGCCTGCGGCTCGGCGATCACACCAATGCCGTCGATATACTCGATCAGCCAGCTCTGCCCGAACACCGACGCCGACGCCGGCTGCTCGCTCGACGTCACCATCTTCAGCATGATGGTCTGCGGCGCGTCGCTCAGCGGATCGACGTGGTGGCGCATATCGGAGATGAACAACAGCCTGTCGTCGACGGTGATGCGCGCCTGCAGCACATAGGTCATATCAGGCCGGATCACCTGGGGATCGAAGCTGATCTCGAACTTGATCGGCACCTGGCCGGCCGGCGTCATCTTGCGCTCGCCGATGACAGCGGCCGGCGCACTGGCCTGCGAGACATTGGCAAGCTGCACGAAAAGCACGGCGTTGGGCGGCAGCGCGATGCGCTCGCGATACGTCACCTCGCCCTTCAGGGTCTTCTCGGCAGCGACGGACAACTCAGGCACCAGTATACCAACGACCAGCGGCATGACACCGAAGAGGAAGAACTTGGCGATCTTGCCCAGCATGATCCTGCTCCCCCAGCGCACCAAACTGGTCGCAACGTCTCGCAGGATTGCGGTGGTTCCGTGGCGCCCCACACACGCACTGTTCGCACGGCGGTGCCATCCGGCTTGTGGTCTTCGTTCGTCGGCCGCCTTGGCATGACCGGCATTATGCTCAAGCCAGGTCCCAGGCGATCACGAAGTCGTGTACCCCAAAAGATGTAACACAGCGGCCTCCGGACCGAACTTACCAATGCGCGCTTGAGGAACGGGCGCGCAACAACCCAATCGGAGGTGAAATCATGACAACGAGATCAACCGTGAGCGCAGCCTTTCTGGCCGGCGCCGTTGCCACGGCTCTTGCTTCTTTTGCGACGGCCGCGCCGCTATCCGAGGCAGAGGCCAAGGCGGCGATGGATGCCGGCAAGGAGAAGTGCTTTGGCGTCGCCCTGAAGGGGCAGAACGACTGCGCGGCAGGACCTGGCACTACCTGCCAAGGCACCTCGACTGTCGATTACCAAGGCAACGCCTGGAAGTTTGTCGACGGCGGCACCTGCACGACGATGGACCTACCCGGCGACCGCAAGGGCTCGCCCACGGAACTGACCCGCGACATCCCGTCGTAAGCAATGCAACTGCCCGGAAAGCGGAGATGAAGATGAACGGACTGGCCCCAGCATTCCGCATGTCGAAAACCTCGCGCTTTCCGGCACACCCGGTCGCCGGCCTTGCCGGGACCAGTTTCAAGCATGAACATTCGCACGCGATCATTGCCGGCGGCAGCAAGGACGGTTTCTTCGAGGTCCACGCCGAAAACTATATGGCAGCCGGCGGCCCGCCTCACGATGCGTTGACCAAGATCCGCCGCGACTATCCCGTTTCGCTGCACGGGGTGTGCATGTCGATCGGCGGACCGCGGCCGCTCGACAAAGCGCATCTCGGCCGTTTCAAGGCGCTCGTCGACCGCTATGAGCCGGCGCTCGTTTCCGAGCATCTCGCCTGGTCGACCCACGACACCACCTATTATAACGACCTGCTTCCGCTGCCCTATACGCCGGCAACGGTTTCGCGGGTCGCGGATCACATCGACGAAATGCAGCGGGCGATCGGCCGCCCGATCCTGCTCGAGAACCCCTCGACCTACGTCCTTTTCCCGGAATCGACGATGAGCGAGACAGATTTCATTCGCGAGCTGGTGCGGCGTACCGGTTGCGGCCTGCTGCTCGACGTCAACAACGTGTTCGTTTCGGCCACCAATCACGGCTATTCAGCCCTTTCCTACCTCGCGGATTTCCCGCTCGAACATATCGGCGAAATCCATCTGGCCGGGCACGCCGAGCAGGAGGATGACGAGGGCGATGTGCTGCTCATCGACAGCCATGACGGCCCGGTCGCCGACGCGGTCTGGAAGCTCTTCGATGTCGTCATCGGCCGATGCGGGCCGCTTCCTACACTGATCGAATGGGACAGCGACATTCCCGACTGGCCGGTGCTCAAGGCGGAGGCGGCCGCCGCCCAGGCGATCCTAGACCGTCACGCCGACAGCGATTACATATTCGGAAAAGCCCATGCCGCAGGATGAGCTCCAGTCATGCGATCTCGGCCACCGGTTTGACTATGCCGCGGCTTTCACCGCCGGTTTGCTCGATCCTGACCGCGCCCCGCCTGACGCTGTCTCGGGGCCGAACGGGAAGGCTGCAGTCAAGCGATATGCCGTCTACCGCAACAACGTCACGGTCAGCCTGATCGATGCGCTAGCCGCCAGCTTTCCAGCGACGCTGCGCATCACCGGCCCGGACTTCTTTCGCGCTATGGCGCGCTTTCACGTTCGCGAAACACCGCCCACCTCGCCGCTTCTATTCGAATACGGGCGCGACTTTCCCGATTTCATCGAGCGCTACGAATACGCGCAGTCGATGCCGTGGCTGGCCGACGTGGCGCGCATGGAGCGGGCTTGGCTCGACGCCTATCATGCCTCCGACGCGGAACCGTTGGCTTCCGGAGCACTGGCGTCGATCCCGCCCGAACGACTGGCCGATACCGTGTTCGTGCCGCACCCGGCAACGCGCGCCATACGCTCGCGCTATCCGGTCGTGACGATCTTCGCGGCAAACCGGAGCGACGGTCCTGTCGGGCGGATCGACGCAAACGGCCGTGAAGATGCGCTGATCACGCGGCCCGGCCTCGAAGTCTATGTCCTCCATATGCCGCCCGGCAGCGCGGTTTTTCTGGATCGCCTCATGGCGGGTGAGCCGCTCGGCGCGGCGGCCGCGGCAGCGTTTGCGGAGCGTGCCGAATTCGACCTTTCCGCCAACATTGCCGACCTGCTGCAAGCAGGCGCCTTCACAGCGGCACACCAGGGAGGATGAGCATGACGAACCATGGGCAGAACGCCAGCATCGAGCCGCGAGGGATCGCTGCCCTCGTCGAGAGGGTGAATGCCGCCCTTCGCACGAGTGCAACACCGTCGCTGACGCAGCTCGTCCTGCGATGCGCACTCGCCGTCCCGTTCTGGCGGTCCGGCGTCAACAAATGGGACGGTTTTTTACAGTTGAACGATGTCGCATTGCTGCTTTTCAGCTCGGAGCTCAAGCTGCATCTGCCCGGCGGCCCTTACAACTTCCCCGCACCTGGGCTGGTTGCGTTCGCCTCAGGGTCGGCGGAAATCCTGCTGCCAATTCTCCTTGTTCTTGGGCTGGCGACACGACTGGCGGCATTCGGGCTGCTGCTGATGACGTTGATCATACAGCTCACCGTGCCGGAAGGCTGGCCGCTGCACATCACCTGGGCGGCGATGGCGCTCGGCATCATGGCGTGGGGACCCGGCCGGATTGCGCTCGATCACTGGATCGGCACCGACAAGGGCTGATCGAGGGCTGATGGGTTTCCACACGTCAATTTCGCTTCCAGCGGCTTGCGGCCTCGTCGTCGGCCTCCTTGGCATCGACCCAGCCGCCTTGCGAGCCGTCGGTGTGGTGTTCCTTCTTCCAGAACGGCGCGCGCGATTTCAGGTAATCCATCAGGAAGTTCGCCGCCTCGAATGCCGCCTGCCGGTGCGTGGAGGCAGCGACCACCAGCACGATGTTCTCACCGGGCGCGACCCTGCCATGGCGATGGATGGCGGTGAGGCCCTGCAGCGGCCAGCGGTGAACCGCCTCGGCGGCGATGCGGCCGATCTCGGCCTCGGCCATGCCGGGATAATGTTCGAGTTCGAGTGCCGCGAGCCTGCCCGCTTCATCGCGGCAGAGACCCGAGAAAGTCACCACGGCGCCGATGTCGGCGCGGCCTTGCGTCATCTTAGCGATCTCTGCGGCGACATCGAAATCCTCCGCCTGGATACGCACCGTCGGCACCACCGCGCCGGGCATTTCAGCCACCCGTCATTGGCGGGAACAGCGCGATCTCGCGCGCGCCGGCGATCTTCTCGCGGTGCTCGACATGTTCCTGGTTGATGGCGACGCGGATCACATCAGGATATTGCAGCGCGTGCTCGTACTCCTCGCCACGCGATTTCAGCCAGCGCAGCAGGTCGGCCACCGTCTCGATGCCGGCGGGCAATTCGAGATCCTCTTGCGGCTTGCCGATCCGCTCGCGCACCCAGGCAAAATAAATGAGCCTCGTCGACATCCTACTCGTCCATGATGTGCTTGAGGCCGGCGCGGAAATAGTCGTAGCCGGTGTAGAGCGTGACCAAGGCGGCGATCCACAACAGCACGAGCCCGGTCTGGGTGGTCAGCGGGAAGATCTTGTCGCCGGCAGGTCCGGCGAGCAGGAAGGCGATGGCGACCATCTGGATGGTTGTCTTCCACTTTGCCAGCTGCGTCACCGGTACCGAGACCTTCAGCGCCGCCAGATATTCGCGCAGGCCCGAGACCAGGATCTCGCGGCACAGGATGATGATCGCCGCCCACAGCGACCAGCCTGCGATGCCGGCATGGCGATCGGTGTCGGCCGCCAGCAGCAGCAGACAAGTGGCGACCAGCAACTTGTCGGCGATTGGATCGAGCATCTTGCCGATATTCGAGGTCTGCTGCCAGGCGCGCGCCAAATAGCCGTCGAAATAATCGGTGATCGAGGCCAGCAGAAAAATGATCAACGCCGACCAGCGGGCGAAGTCGCTCGACTTCAGATGCCCTTCGAGAAAAAAACACAGCACAACCAGCGGCACCGCGAGAATGCGGACGTAGGTGAGCATGTTGGGCAGGTTGAATGCGCGCTGGGCCATATTTTTGGGAACTCTTTCTGCCTGCCTACTCAAATCAGAAGCGAATGTGGGGGGTCAACAGGCGATAGTCGATGGACCAACCGAAAATAGCCGAATCCATCAGCTCTCGTGAAAATGATTGTAGACCAGCTTCGCCACCTGCTCGGAAATGCCGTCGACCTTGACCAAATCCTCGATCGCGGCGCGGCTGACCGCCTTGGCGGTGCCGAAATGCATGAGC
>NZ_RZSX01001670.1:0-450 GCF_004023105.1 Mesorhizobium sp. M5C.F.Ca.IN.020.32.2.1
TCGACGATCAGTTCGATCCCGGGCTCAACCCTGTGTTTTGACGAGGTCTTGGCAAGTGCGACCAATTGGTCGGGATCGAGCGCACCGCAGACGCCGCGATGCCGTGCCTCGCAAGACTGGCAAAGTACTGGAATGCCGGCACTGTGAACGTCCTCCCGCACTGTCATTATGATCGTCCCGACGGATCCAAGGTGCCGGCAAGATAGCACCGGCGGCTGCAAATCCCTTGCGGCAGTTTGTCCGCGGAGGGCCTTGACCGAAATCAAGGCGGCGATGGGGACCTGCGGCCAGAATTCAACCTTGCAAGGATGATGGAAGGCGACATGCGACCGGAATTGGCTGCCAGACTTGGCGAGAATGTCCCCCGCTATACCAGTTACCCGACCGCGCCGCATTTTCATGCAGGCGTTGATGCTGCCGTCTATCGTGGTTGGCTGCAGGGGCTCGATG
>NZ_RZSX01001671.1:0-450 GCF_004023105.1 Mesorhizobium sp. M5C.F.Ca.IN.020.32.2.1
GGTGGTCGCTCCGTCGCTGATTCCGAGGAAGCCCAGCGAGCGCGTGAAGACAAACCGCCGGGATGCCCTCGGATTGGCCAGGTTGCTGCGCGCTGGCGAACTGACGGCGGTATGGGTTCCCGATGAAGGCCACGAAGCCATGCGGGATCTCGTCCGCGCCCGGGCGGCCGCAGTTGAGACACTTCGGGTCCACCGGCAGCATGTGAGCGCCTTCATGCTCAAGCACGGACGTATCTTTCCGCGCAAAAAGGGCTGGACGATGCGCTATCTCTGCTGGCTGCAGGCGCAGCAGTTCGATCATCCCGCACATCAGATTGCGCTCCAGGAGATGGTCGAGGCGGTTCGCATCTCGAAAGAGCGGGCCGAGCGGCTTGAGCGTGTGATCGAGGAGTTCGTTCCAGCCTGGTCGCTGGCGCCGATCGTACGAGCGCTCCAGACATTGCGTGGGGT
>NZ_RZSX01001672.1:0-449 GCF_004023105.1 Mesorhizobium sp. M5C.F.Ca.IN.020.32.2.1
ACCTTCTCCCCGTGAAGGGCGGGGAGGGGCTTGGCCGCAACGCTGGCGATCCCCTCTCCCCGTTGTTCACGGGGAGAGGGTAAGGGGTGAGGGGCAGCGCCAACGCTCTGGTAAGGGCGAAGGGGGCAAATCACACCAGCCTTGTCACTACAACCACTCGCCCTTGCCAAGCGTGGCGATGGCGGCGACGATGCGGGTGAACGCCTCGCTGGCCCGCGGCACGGTTTTGCGGGCGCGCATGAAGCTGTGCACGAGGCGCGGCTCTTCGTACCACCAGGCGCGACCGCCGGCGGCAAGGATGCGGTCGCGATAGGCTTCGCCGTCCGACGACAACGGGTCGCATTGCGCGGTGACGACGACCGTCGGCGGCAGGCCAGAGAAATCGCTGTCGCGCAGCGGCAGGAAGGTCGGGTCGGCTGGTGACTGTGTCTTGCCGGAGCGGACTTGTC
>NZ_RZSX01001673.1:0-449 GCF_004023105.1 Mesorhizobium sp. M5C.F.Ca.IN.020.32.2.1
AAATGGCTCTGAGCAACGGTGCAAGCGAGTTGAAGGCCGGCCCAGGTGCGCAGGCTGTGGCGGGCGCGAAGCTTTCGGCCCTGTTCGCCGGGACCATGGGACCGCTGATCGGGCTGGTGCTGCTGTGCCTTGCGCTGTCGCTGACCACCGACACGTTCCTGACCGTCCGCAACATCCTCAATGTGCTCGACCAAGTCACCGTGCTCGGCATCATGGCGATCGGCATGACGCTGGTCATCCTGATCGGCGGCATCGACCTGTCCGTCGGCTCCGTGCTAGCGCTCGCCGCCATGGTGATGGGGTTCGTCGCCCATCCCGACCATCTCAATCTCGGCATGCCCGCCGGCATCGTCACAGCGCTTGTCGTTGCTGGACTTTGCGGGCTGGTTTCAGGCCTGCTCGTGACCGTCACCAAGCTGCCGCCCTTCATCGCCACGCTGGCCATGATG
>NZ_RZSX01001674.1:0-448 GCF_004023105.1 Mesorhizobium sp. M5C.F.Ca.IN.020.32.2.1
GCGCAAGACCTTGCGCCGGCCATCCGCTGGTTCGGCATTCAGCGCCTCCTTGGCCTGCCCCTCACCGCCTGGATCGCCATTTCGTGTTTCGTAGTCTTCTCGCTGATCATGGCCAAGACACCCTTCGGAAGGCATCTCGTCATGATCGGCGGCAACGAGACTGCAACCTTCCGAGCCGGCATCCGCGTCAACCGCAACCTTGTTGTTGCCTTTGTTCTCGCTGGCGCCATCGCCGGCCTTGCCGGCTGGCTGCTGGCGATCCGCACCTCGGGCGCCACCGCCAATCTCGGCGTCGGCCTGCTGTTCAACGCGTTCGCCGCCGTCGTCATCGGCGGTGTCAGCCTGAAGGGCGGCGTCGGCACCCTGCCCGGCGTCTATGCCGGCGTGCTTTTGCTGTCGGCCATCAACACGGCGATCAACCTGATGGGCCTTCCGGCCAACTTCACCC
>NZ_RZSX01001675.1:0-447 GCF_004023105.1 Mesorhizobium sp. M5C.F.Ca.IN.020.32.2.1
CTCTATGAGTTCGGTTATGTTGCTCCGCAAGGCATCGGCCACCTGCCACGTCTGGCAGAGATCGTCGAGGACGAGAGCGCAGACCTGCCGGATCTGGTCCGCGACATCTGCAGCGCTCTCCTTGACCAAATCGACCAGTTGAGCAGCCGGCTCGCGGCATTGAAGAAGACGATGGACACGCTGTCCAAGCAAGCTGCAACATCTCGGCGGTTGCAAACCATGCCCGGTGTCGGCCCTATCGCTGCCCTTGCCATTGAAACCTTTGCGCCGCCGATGGAGGCTTTCAAGTGCGGTCGCGATTTCGCCGCCTGGCTCGGGCTGGTCCCTCGGCAGAAGTCGAGCGGCGGCAAGCAACGATTAGGGAAGATATCGAAGATGGGCCAGCGAGATATTCGGCGGTTGCTCATCATCGGCGCCATGGCTGTGGTTCGATGGGCGTCTCGGAGG
>NZ_RZSX01001676.1:0-446 GCF_004023105.1 Mesorhizobium sp. M5C.F.Ca.IN.020.32.2.1
CTCCGAATCTTGTGCCCGCCTGGGGTACGGCGCTGCTGCCCACCGACATCAATCTGAATTTCGGCGGCGCCAATATCGATCTCGACAGCATGGCGAAAAAGGCGATCGAAGCCTTTGATCTAAACAACAATCCGCCGCTGCCGGCGGACTTTGGCGATCAGATCAAAGCTGATTTCATGACCAAGACGCCGAAATTTATCATCGGCCACAGCACGGTGAAGAACCGCGACATGGAAATCGCGATGGAAGGCGAGATGACGTTCTCCGGCATGAAGCCCGAGGCAAATGTTACGATTGATATCGCAGGCTACGACAGAATTGTGGAAAGCCTGCAGGCGGCGGCGAAGTCGGAGCCGGAAGCCGCGCAATATGTGCCGGTGGCGCTTGCGATCAAGGGATTCGGCAAGACGCTGCCGGACGGCCGCATCGAATGGGTCGTCAATGGC
>NZ_RZSX01001677.1:0-445 GCF_004023105.1 Mesorhizobium sp. M5C.F.Ca.IN.020.32.2.1
GACAGACATCAATCTACCTGGCACAGCATCTTGCGCTGCAGGGATATCGTGTCCTTGCAGTCGATCTCGATCCGCAGGCTTCTTTGTCATCAATGCTTGGCGTTCAGCCAGAATTCGATCTGGAGGAAGGCGACACCCTGTACGGCGCGATCCGTTATGACGACAAACGGCGGCCACTTAAGGACATCATCCGCAAGACATACTTCGCAGGCCTCGACTTGGTTCCCGGAAACCTTGAGCTGATGGAATTCGAGCACGAGACCCCAACCGCGTTGATGGAGCGGAAGACAACCAACAGCGAAATCTTCTTCAGGCGCGTCGGCGTGGCCTTGGCCGAAGTCGAGGCCGAGTACGACATCGTCGTCATCGACTGCCCTCCACAGCTTGGATACTTGACGCTCGGTGCCGTGTGTGCGGCGACCAGCCTGTTGATCACAATCCACCC
>NZ_RZSX01001678.1:0-444 GCF_004023105.1 Mesorhizobium sp. M5C.F.Ca.IN.020.32.2.1
GTAAGAAAACCCCCCCCCCCCGCCGTTCCAAGAACGCACCGTTGTCGATGAGCTTCATCACATCGCGCAGCCAGGCGCCGGTGGAATATGCGGTGGAGGGATGGACATGTCCGTAGAGGAAATGCGGGACGCGAGCCAGTTCGGCAGCAGTCGGCCGCGCCGTCAGCACGTCGAGCACCGAATAGCCTTGCATGGAATCGGTGTTGACGATGACGCCGCCATTGCGCTCGGCGAAATCGACCGCAAGGGCGGACTTGCCGCTGGCGGTCGGCCCGGCTATCAGGATCGCGTTCTTAACGCGGCCCTCGCCCGCCTGCCTGCCGGAATTTTCGATGCCCCCGCTTGCCACGCCCTTGGTCGCCACGCTTGTGTCCCATCCCGCCGGCCGCGCATTGTCGCCGGCGCTTGCCAATATGGTGTCACGGTCGGTTGGCGCAAGCACTG
>NZ_RZSX01001679.1:0-442 GCF_004023105.1 Mesorhizobium sp. M5C.F.Ca.IN.020.32.2.1
GTCCCAATCCGGCTTCTCGGTCTTGTAGGAAGCGACCGGCGTGCGCCGCCAGAGGCCAAGCACGTTGGTCTTGTCCTGCCAGAAATTATAGACGTGGCCGTTGAGCGCAGAGCCAACCGCAATGTTGTCTTCGGCCGTCATCAGGTCGAGCGCGGTTTGGAAGTAGGCCTGGTAGGACGGATCACTCTGCAATTCACCTGTTGTAGCCTCGTTCTGACGGTGAACCCAGTCGAGCGCTTGCTTGCCTGTCCTGTCCTCCAGCCAGAGAAAGGGATCTTCGTCCGCCGAATTCGCCTGCGTCTTTGTGTTCGACATCGTCAAATGGTCTCCGATAAACTCATCAAGGCTCGGTGTTGCAAACATCGTCTTGCGACGATCTATATTCAACTTGGAACGCGCAAAACGAGCCGTTGCGCTGTTGGCCGCTCTAAGGTGGGGCCTC
>NZ_RZSX01000167.1:0-9056 GCF_004023105.1 Mesorhizobium sp. M5C.F.Ca.IN.020.32.2.1
CATCAGGACGACGCAGGAGACGCTGCGCGCAATCTGCCCCGACGTGCCGGAAACCAGGCCGGTCGAGTTCGCCGGGTTCGGCAAAGCCTCCTGAAGCTCCGCTGCGGATTGAACGCCAAATCGACGCGGGAAAGTGCCGATCCGCGACCACTCGCGGTCGGAAAAAATAGCCCCCGATTTTCCCGATGAATCACATTTGTTCGCGGGCAGCGATTGATCCGTATTCGGTTTTGTGATCACATGATCACAAGGGAGCAAAAGCGTCGTGTCTGGTTATTTTCTCTACCATTCGATCGGGACGTTCCCCGGCAAGGCGGAGCGCATGACTGCTGCCCTGTCGGAATTCTCGGGCGTCTGGTCGGCGGAAGATGACGGCCAGTGGCCGGCGGCCCTTGCCGCGCGGCAGCGCTTCGTCGAGGCCTGGGGCCGGCTGATCGATGCCCCGCAAGGCCCCCTGACAACCGCCGAGAACGTCACGTCAGCGCTCTATAGTCTGATCGGCGGCCTGCCGTCCGAGCGTCTAGCGGGAAAGCGCCTGCTGGTCGCGGCCGACTGTTTCCCGAGCCTGCACTTCCTGCTTGCTGGACTTGCCGAGCGCTTCAACTTCGTGCTCGACACCGTGCCGCTGCGGCCGGGCGAGAGCTGGGTCCGCGACGAGGATTTCATCGCCCGCTGGCAGGACGATGTCGGTCTGGCCTTGCTGACCTTCGTCACCTCCACGGCCTCACACCGCTGCGACGTGGCGCGGCTTGCCAAGCATGGCCGGGAGATGGGCAGCATCGTCGGTGTCGACATTACGCAAGGCGTCGGCGTGGCGCCCTTCTCGATTGCGAAGACGCCGGTCGATTTCGTCGTCTCGACCTCGTTGAAATGGCTGTGCGGCACTTCGGGCGCCGGCATCCTGCAGGTGGCGCCCGATCTGCTGTCCGCCTGCCGGCCGGAACTTCGCGGATGGTTCAGCCAACCGAACCCGTTCTCCTGGGATCTCGACAGTTTTTCCTATGCAAGCGATGCGCGACGTTTCGACCATGGCACACCGGCCATCCTGGCCAGTGTCGCATCGCTGCCCGGCCTTGAATGGGTCGCAAAAACAGGTGTCGACGCCATCCGCTCACAGAATGCCAGCATGACCGAGCGCATCATCGGCTGCGCGCTGGACAATGGCTGGGTGGTCCGTACGCCGCTCGATACAGACAAGCGCGGCGGCAGCGTCATGCTGACCTTGCCGCAAGGCGTCGACCCGGTGAAAACGGTGTCGGCGCTGCGCAGTGAGCGACTTTACTGCGACGCGCGCGGCGCGACGCTCAGGCTGTCGCCCGGTATGGTCACCACGGACGACGCGGTGGACGCACTGCTGGCGCGTCTGCAGCAGTTGATCGGCTCGCGACAACGCCGCGCATCCTGACTCAGGCGCCGCCTCGCCTGCAGTGTCCGGAATACGGCGCTGAAAAGGGGCGGAAGTGAAAAGCGCCACAGGGAGTGGCCGAACCAGAGGGAACGAAAATGAGCTTCACTCGCCGTAATTTGCTTCTTCTCGCTGCCGCCATCGGCATTGCCGCCGGCCCGGTTGCCGCCTATGCCCAAGAGACGCTGAATGTCGGCGCCTATCCGACCAATCCGCCCTTCGAATACAAGAACGAAAGCGGCACCTTCGAGGGCTTTGAAGTCGACATCGTCAACGAGGCGGCCAAGCGCATCGGCATGACCACGGAAATCGCCGATCTCGGATTTCAGGCCCTGTTCGCCGCCACCACGTCGAAGCGCATAGACGTTGCCATCTCCTCGATCACGATCACGCCGGAGCGGCTGAAGTCGCAGGCGTTCACGCAGCCCTACTATGATTCCGACATGGGCATCGCCGCCAAGGCGGACAGCCCGATCAAGTCCGAGGCCGACCTCAAGGGCAAGATCATCGGCGTGCTGTCCGGCTCGACCGGGGAAGCCTGGACCAAGCAGCACCAGGAGGCCGGCGGGTTCAGCGAGGTGAAGGGTTACGACACGCAGCAGAACCTGCTGCTCGATCTCAGCGCCGGTCGCGTCGACGCAGCGGTCAGCGACATCCCAGGCCTGGAATATTCCTTCACCAGGATGAAGGACCTCGCCGTAAAAGTGCGTATCAAGACTGGCGAGCAGTACGGCCTGATGATGGCCAAGGACCACCCGCTGCTCGGCAAGCTGAACGACGCACTGACGGCGATGAAGAAGGACGGCACGCTGGCCGCGATCCACAAGAAGTGGTTCGGCAGTGACGCACCCGCCGATTCTTCGACCGTCAAGGAAATGCCTATCCCGAAGGCCTGAGCAGCAGCGGCTGAAATCGAGCCGGCTTTCCACACCGGCACGATTTCACGGACAGCGTTGCGCGCCCTCCTGGACGTGCAACGGACGCCGTAGCCCTTCGACTTTCACGCATGATCCGCTCCGAAACCCGATTTCTGGTTTCGGCAGCATGCTTTAGCGTCGCGGGACGCCAAATCTTTCGGGAATGCTCCCCATGTCGCTGCTCGAGACCTTCTTCAACGCCGATGTCATGATCTCCAGCCTGCCGGCGTTGCTGCGCGGCTTCCTGAACACGCTGCTGCTCGGGCTGTTGAGCATCGGCATCGGTATCCCCGTCGGCCTGGCGATCAGCCTGATGCGCCTCTACGCGCCAAAGCCGCTGCGGCTGCTGGCGGTCGGCTATATCGATATTTTCCGGGCGATGCCGGTGCTTGTCGTGCTGATCCTGATCTATTACGCGCTGCCGTTCCTCGGCATACGCCTGTCATCCTGGACCTCCGCGGTGACGGCGTTCGCCATCATCATGGCAGCCTATTCGGCCGAGGTGTTCCGCTCCGGCATAGAAAGCATTCCGCGCGGCCAGTTCGAGGCGGCGCAGGCACTCGGCCTGCCGTTTTTACTGACCTTGCGCAAGGTGGTGCTACCGCAGGCGATCCGCGTCGTCATTCCGCCGATGACCAGCAACTGCGTTTCGATGTTCAAGGACACCTCGCTCGCCTCAACAGTGGCGCTGCCCGAACTGCTGAAGGAAGCGACCAACGCGCAGTCACTCTACGCCAACCCCTCGCCGCTGATCGGCGCGGCGCTGGTCTATCTCATCTTTCTCTGGCCGATGGTCCGTCTCGTCAGCCTGCTGGAACGCCGCTTCAAAACCGAAAAAACCCGCTGACGTCGCCAGCTTCCCCATCTGCATCTGTCACCTTCCCCATCTGCCAATTTTCATATCTGTCAGGCACTTCGCAGGAGACCATCTTGAACAAGCATCAGCCCCACAATGCGAACGACGTCTCCGCAATCTTCCCGGTCGACACGATCCGCGCCATGTTTCCAGCCCTGCAGCAGGCCGGCGACTTCATCTTCATGGACAATGCCGCCGGCGCGCAGATCCCGCAAAGCGTGCTCGATGCGGTGACCAACCATCTGATGGCGCACAATGTGCAGCGCGGCGGCCGCTATAGCCGCAGCGTCGCCGTCGACCAGGCGATCGCCGATGCGCGCGAAAGCGTGGCGCTGCTGATCAATGCCTATAGCCCTGCGGAAATCTGCTTCGGCATGAACGCCACCTCGTTCATCCGCCTCGTCAGCCTCGGCATCGGCCAGATGCTTGGAGAACGCGACGAGATCGTCATCACCGACATGGACCATGACGCCAACATCGCCACCTGGCTGGCGCTGGCGCCCGCTGGCGCCAAGTTCAAATGGTGGCGGATGCGCGACGACGGCAATCTCCATGTCGACGATTTGCGCCCGCTTATCTCCGACCGCACCCGGCTTGTCGCCTGCACCGTCACCGCGCATTCGATCGGTTCGATCGTCGATGTTGCTGCAGTGGCTGACATCGCGCATGCGGCCGGCGCCGAAGTGTTCCTCGACTGCGTGCACTACGGGCCGCACGGACTGATCGACGTGCAGGCCTGGGATTGCGACTATCTGGTCTGTTCAGGCTACAAGAATTTCTCGCCGCATATGGGCTTCCTGTGGGGCCGCTTCGAGACGCTGAAGCGCCTGCCGACCTTCCGCGAGGATTTCATTCCCGACGAGCCGCCCTACAAGGTCGAGGCCGGCACCTTCATCTACGAGAACGTCTCCGGCATGGACGCGGCCGTGCAATATCTGGAACTGATCGGCCGCAACTTCCTGGCCGAGAACAACCGGTCTCGGCGCGACAACCTCGTCGCCGGCATGAATGCCATCCGCGACTATGAGCTGGTGCTGGCGCGCGAAATGCTCGGCGTGCTCAAGGAGTGCGGCGCAACGATCTATGGCGTCGCCGACGAAGCCCGCCTCAACGAGCGGGTGCCGACCTTCTGCTTCAACATCGGCACGCTGTCGCCGCAAATGATCGTCGAGGCGATGGCCGAGATGCAGATCGGCATCCGCGACGGCCATATGTATGCGCCGCGGCTGATGAAGCGGCTGAACCTCAGCATGGACAGCGGCGCCATCCGCGCCTCGCTGGTGCATTATAACACGGTCGGGGAAGTCCGGCGCTTCGGCGAGGCGCTGCGCGCCGTCATCGCAAAGCTGTCTTGATCGGCGTCTGGAGCGAGATGCATTTAGGTTGAACTCTCGCTCTATCTGTTTTTAGCCGCGCGAGTGCTTCCACTTGGCTGCAAAACGCTCCAGGTCAAAACTCGATTATCTTGCAGCCGCCAATGGCTAAGAGGCGTCAGGAACGCGCCAGGTCAGCTCGTTGCGGAGAAACTGGCCGAACACCCGCTATGGCGCAAAGCGGTCGCTCGTCACATCAGCACTCCATTGCATTCCGCCTCTCGGCGATAGCAGCCATCGTCTCAGGTTCGATGCACGGATCACGCGCCGCCGCTGCATGCGATTGCGATAGGGATGTACAATTCTCAGTAATCGGCGCCATCATCCACAGTTGGTCTTGGCAGCGCACAGGCCGTGCAGGACTCGCGAACATCCCTTCGGCAGGCACTCTCGCGTTGAGCTGGCCCGCACGCCACAGGGACCGGTGAAGCGCTTGGAGAGCACCATGACGAAGGCGATCGCACCGACCGAGGCAGTGAGAGTGGAAGACCTCGATGATGCGGCATTGGTCGATCGCGCGCAACAGCGCGACGGGGCTGCTTTCTGGTTGATCATAAAGCGTCACAACCAGCGCCTTTATCGAATCGCTCGCGCCGTCCTGGATGACGACGCCGAGGCGCAGGACGTGCTCCAGGAGACCTACATCCACGCCTTCATGCATTTGTCCGAATTCCGCGCGGAGGCACAGCTCTCCACCTGGCTCACCCGGATCACGCTGAACGAGGCGCTGGGCCGCCGCCGGCAAAGGCGACCGACGGTCGACGTAAAGGCGATCAAAGCCATGCCCGCTCCGTTCAGCGCATACAACGCTGACCCGGAGGAGGCATCCGCCCTCGCCGAGATCCGCCGCCTGCTGGAACGCGCGGTCAGTGACCTTCCGGAGCACTTTCGCATCGTGTTTGTTATGCGCGATGTCGAGGAAATGAGCACTGAGGAGACGGCCCTCCTTCTCGGTTTGCGACCTCAGACCGTGAAGACTCGGCTGCATCGCGCGCGCCGGCTGCTGCGTGAGACGCTGCGCGACAAGCTTGCCACCGTGTTTACCGACACCTTTCCCTTTGCGGGCGCGCCTTGTGACCGCCTCATGCAATCGGTCCTCGACCGGCTTGGAATTAGTCTTCTGCAATTGCAGGCTCACTAGGCGGCAGAGCGACCGAGCACGGGTTGTGCGAGTCGTGCCGACTTCATCTTCAATCGCTCCTCGAAGGTCCTCCGGCGGGCAGCGGGGAAGTCGGGAACCTTTTGACAGTTGGGACCATCCAATGCTCATCGGCCGCAGAGCGCCGATGAAGATCTGTGTTGGATGCGGCCAACCATGGAGGCTGCCGACCGGCAAATCTATTAGGGAGGACTGCCAATGCTCATGCGTGTTAAGGTAATCGCCTGCTTTTCCGTTCTCGTGCTCTCCTCAACTCTGATACCGACCGCTGCCCAAATGAGCGCGAAGGGATCGACAAGCGGGAAGGATTTTGACGACGCGGCCGCTGAGCAGGCTGAGCGGTATCTTGAAGAAGGCCGCGAGACATTCCGCTTCGATACGTTCGGCAGCGAGGATTTCTGGGGTGGAAGGCTCAAGCTTCACGACGCGATCGCTGGCGATAAGCTAGGTGGCGCAGGACCAGGGCTCAGCCCGCAAAAGGCCCTCGAACTCGGCCTGAAGGTCGATGTGAACGCCATCCCGAAGGATGTGGCCGAGGCACTTAACAAAGGTGAAGTCGATCTCGCGGACCCGGCCAGCACGCTTCTCCTGCTCAAAGCCAACGCCGTTGTCGGAGTAACCGGTTTTTTTGGCGAGGACGGGAAGACGCTGACTTCCGTCGGCATTCAGTGCGCGGTGTGCCATTCGACGGTCGACGACTCATATGCGCCGGGCATCGGGCACCGACTCGACGGCTGGCCCAACCGAGACCTCAATATAGGGGCGATCGTGGCCTTGGCGCCGGATCTGACCGCCTTTGTAGAAATGCTGCAGATCCCCGAAGCGGAGGTGAAGAAGGCAGTAGAGGCTTGGGGGCCGGGAAAATTCGATGCGGAACTGAATCTCGATGGCAAGGCCTTCCGGCCAGACGGCAAGACTGCCGCCACGCTCAATCCGCCGGCCTTCGGGCTAGCGGGCGTAAACAACCACACGTGGACCGGCTCCTGGGGGACGGTGAGCTACTGGAACGCCTACGTCGGCAATCTCGAAATGCATGGGAAAGGCGTGTTTTACGATCCGCGGCTGGACGACGCCGAGAAGTATCCGGTCGCCGCCAGAACGAAGCAAGGCCACAAGCAGGACAGCGAAGACCGGATTACTGCCAAGCTGCCCGCCCTCCACTTCTACCAGCTCTCTCTGCCAACCCCAAAGCCGCCGGAAGGCTCCTTCGACGTTGCCGCTGCAGAGAACGGGATGGCGCTGTTCAACGAGAAGGCCAGATGCGCCACCTGCCATGTCCCGCCAATCTTCACGGAGCCGGGCTGGAACCTGCACACGGCGGAGGAGATCGGGATCGACGATTTCCAAGCGATGCGCTCTCCTGACGAGAGGTACCGAACCGCGCCGCTGCGTGCCCTGTGGGATGTCGAGAAGATCCACAAAGGCGGGTTTTACCACGATGGGCGGTTCGCCACGCTTGGTGACGTACTCGAGCACTACAACAGTCATCTCGGCCTCAATCTGACCGATCGGGAAAAGAGCGATCTAATCGAGTATCTGAAATCGATTTGATCTGAGGTTCGGCGTGAATTCGGTATTCCCTTTGCCAGTGCTAATGGGCTCGCTTCTTACATTGCGGGTCCGCCTGTGACACGAGGGGCCGGAACCACGCCGAAGAGTGTGGCGCCATACCAGAATTCTCCAATTCAGAGGCGCCGCTGCGGCAAGGTGAACCCATTTCCTGAAGCCGAACGCGTGCGAGATCGTCGCAGGCGAGATCAGCCCGGATGGCGGGTGCCGCTTTCGCGAACCGCTGCCGGCCTGAGGGATTGATCGGTTCACAACAAGGACTGCTTTTCCGCCTAATCCAGACCTGCTGCTCTGCTTGTTGAAGGTCGCGAATGGGTCAAACTCGGTCATGCAGAGTAGTTTGACTAGGCGGCCTTCTTCTTCGCCAGCCTCGCCTTGATCGAGGCAACGTCGGCGCGCGGCGTCGCCGCAAACAGCGTCTTGGTGTAGCTGTGCTTGGGGTCGGCAAAGACCTCGTCGCGCGAACCGTATTCGACGGCCTCGCCGTAATACATGACCATCACGTCGTCGGCGATGTAGCGCACCACCGACAGGTCGTGGCTGATGAAGACATAGGTCAGCTTGAATTCGTCCTGCAGGTCGGCGAGCAGGTTGAGCACCTGCGCCTGCACCGACAGATCGAGCGCCGAGACCGGCTCGTCGAGCACCAAAAGGCTTGGATTGAGCATCAGCGCGCGGGCAATGGCGATGCGCTGGCGCTGGCCGCCCGAGAACATGTGGGGGTAGCGGTTGTAGTGTTCGGGGCCGAGGCCGACCTTCTTCAGCATCTTCATGGCGAGATCGCGCCGTTCGGCGGCCGGCTTGTCGGTGTTGATGAGCAGCGGCTCGCCCAGCACGTCGCCGATCTTCTGGCGCGGATTGAGCGAACCATAAGGGTTCTGGAAGACGATCTGCACCTTGCGGCGCATCTCCTTCGTCAAGCCATCCCTGGCGATGTCGACCTTGTTGCCGTCGATGAAGAGTTCACCTGATGTCGCCGGATCGATCAGGGTGATGATGCGGGCGAGCGTTGACTTGCCGCAGCCGCTTTCGCCGACGATGGCCAGCGTCTTGCCCTTGTCGACGCTGAAGGAAACGCCCTTGACCGCATGCACCGTGCGCGAGGGACGAAACAGGCCGCCGCCGACATGATAGTCGCGCACGATGTTCTTGCCTTCGAGAACCGTCACACTCATGGCGCGGCTCCCGTTGCAGTCCCGGCTCCCGCAGCAGAGGGTGCCGGTTCAAACAGCATGTCGGAAATGGTCGGCAGCCGGTCGCCGACGGCGTTTTCCGGCAGCGCCGACAGCAGCGCGCGCGTGTAGTTGCTCTTCGGCTGCTCGAACAGCGACAGCACGTCTGCCTCCTCCATTTTGTGGCCCTTGTACTGGACGATGACGCGGTCCGCGGTCTCGGCCACGACGCCCATATTATGGGTGATCATGATCAAGCCCATGCCGTATTTGGCCTGCAGGCCAACCAAAAGGTCAAGGATCTGCTTCTGGATGGTAACATCGAGCGCGGTGGTCGGCTCGTCGGCGATCAACAGCTTCGGATTGCAGGCAATGGCGATGGCGATCATGACGCGCTGGCACTGGCCGCCCGACATCTGGTGCGGGAACGAGTTCAGCCGCTCTTCCGGATCGGCAATGCCGACCAGCTTCATCAGTTCGATGGCGCGGGCCCGGCGCTGGGCGCGGTCCATGCCCATATGGAAACGCAGCACCTCCTCGATCTGGAAGCCGGCGGTGAAGCATGGATTGAGGCTGGCGATCGGCTCCTGGAAGATCATCGAGAT
>NZ_RZSX01001680.1:0-441 GCF_004023105.1 Mesorhizobium sp. M5C.F.Ca.IN.020.32.2.1
GACGGCGTGAAACCGGAAATATGCACCAGGCCGCGCGACACCAGCCGGTTCAAGGTGGCGTTCTGGGCGTTCGAGGTGAGCAGCCTGTCGAGGGCGAGCGGCACGCTGCCGATCGCCTCGTACAGCCTCGCTTCCGGAGCGGTGAGGCCGGCGGCGAGCCGCTCCGGCACGCCGGTGCGCACGGCGAAGCGGCCATCCATGCGGCCGGGGTTCGGCGCCCGCAGTTGGCGCTCCAATTCTGAGGTGACGGCTTCGCCGTGCACCATGCCGGCCAGCGCTAGCGGCACTAGGCGGCGCGGCCCGAGCAGGATTTTTGGGCTGAGCACGCCGTCCTCCAGCGCCACTTCGGAATCGCCGCCAAGCCCAAAAGTGCGCATGGCCACCGCCTCGACCATGGTGCGGAAGCCGCCGACGGTGGCCCCTTCCGGATCGAGCCTGGGA
>NZ_RZSX01001681.1:0-440 GCF_004023105.1 Mesorhizobium sp. M5C.F.Ca.IN.020.32.2.1
GCATATGGGACACCAACAGCGGGACATTCACCACCGGCGTGAGCGCCTTCGGCCAGCAGGACGGGTTCGAGTACCTCGGCTACATCAATTACGGCCGTGGCGGTAACTTCACCGCCGGCAACGGCGAGGGGATGCCGGGGACCGGCACCGATCTAATCAGCGGGTTAGCCAAGGTCGCTTACGAGAGTGTCGAGGGCCATCGATTCGAGCTCAGCCACGAGCGGGTCCGCGACGACGCGCTACGCCCCTATCGCGCCAATGTCTATATCAATCGACCGGGCCGGGAACCCGAATTGCGGAACTACGACCTGCGCCGCCAGAACACGGTCTTTACCTATACGGATACGTCGCCGGAAGGCTGGTGGGACCCCAAGATCGTGCTCGCCTATAGCAAAACGCAGATCGCAGCACCTGAATATTTCTTCGACGTTGTGTCGCCC
>NZ_RZSX01001682.1:0-438 GCF_004023105.1 Mesorhizobium sp. M5C.F.Ca.IN.020.32.2.1
CGACAAGACAAGCCCGGCAAGGATCTCTCTCACACGAGCCTCGACGGCGTCGACATCGCCGTCGGCATAGAGCGACACTTCGTGGATGTCGCGGTCCTCATCGATTTCGAGGATGGCAATCGGCAGACCCTCGTCTTCGAAGGCTGCTTCGAACGCCGCGAAGATACGGTCGGCCTCGATCTTTCCAGTGGTGAAATAGAGCCGCGTTTGGGTCATCAAACGATGGTCTTGTTCGAGCATGATCCTATCCGAAAACCGGTTCCCACTTTCGGGATCATGCACTAGCCTTCCGCCGCCAGCCGCTTCAGCTTGGCGATGGCGGTCTCCGAGCTTTCGCCATAAGCGATGGTGCCGGCGAAGTCGCCCCGGTCGTTGAGCAGCAGCACCGAAGCCGTGTGGTCCATCGTGTAGTCGCCGTTGCCGGTATCGACCTTCTTC
>NZ_RZSX01001683.1:0-434 GCF_004023105.1 Mesorhizobium sp. M5C.F.Ca.IN.020.32.2.1
GCCTAATCCTGTTCCAATGGGTAAGTCGAGTTTTAGTAAAATTATAGCTGTTACCGTGTTGCTGGCGCTGTCGGCCTGCGCGACGCCGCCACGCCATATCAACGATGTCTGCGCCGTGTTCGACCAGACTGACGGTTGGTTCGACAACTGGCAGGCGGCGGCCGAACGCGCCGAACAGAAGCACGGCGTGCCGGTTCCCGTGCTGATGGCGACGGTGCGGAAGGAATCCGGTTTCAAGAGCAACGCCAGGCCGCCGCGCACCAAGCTTCTCGGCTTCATTCCCTGGAAACGTGTCTCCAGCGCCACCGGCTTCTCGCAGGCGCTCGACGGCACCTGGGCGCAGTATCAAAGCGAGACCGGCAGCTGGGCGGCGCGCCGCACCAGCTTTGCCGATGCCGTCGATTTCGTCGGCTGGTATCATTCCAAGACCTGTC
>NZ_RZSX01001684.1:0-432 GCF_004023105.1 Mesorhizobium sp. M5C.F.Ca.IN.020.32.2.1
CATACATTTGCTCGGCGCCGACCTGCTCGGACAGCGCGCGGAAACGCCGAAACTCCTCCATCGAGCGGGTCACCGCCTCGGGATCGAGCTTTCCGGTCGAGACGATGCCGCGACCGAGGCCGGCCAGCATCTTTTCGTTGAACAGCGCGGTCGGCGAGCGCGCCAGCCCCTCATAGACGACAAGACGGATCGAGTTCGACCCGATGTCGATGATGGACAGCGGTCGGCGGTCCTGAAGCCGGCCCTGGGACGTTGAAATCATCAGCCGGTCGCTGCGGCGTTTTTCTTGCGGCGCTTGAACTGCGCGATGCGCTTGGGCGCATGCGATTTCAGCGCATCACCGCGTCCGGAAAGGCTCGGATTGGTCATGAAATATTCCTGCGCGTTGAACGGTTCCTCGCCCTCCTCAAGCGTGGCGCGCCGGGAGGTTCC
>NZ_RZSX01001685.1:0-432 GCF_004023105.1 Mesorhizobium sp. M5C.F.Ca.IN.020.32.2.1
ATATTGGAGCACGCGGGTGATAGAGGCCGACGACCGTAACTGGCCGACCAGCCCCGCCGCATGCCATGTGGAGCCCGAAGTCAGTTTGCCCTGTTCCAAAAGCACGACATCGGCCTTGTGGTCACGCGCCAGATGATAGGCCGTTGAACAGCCGATGATGCCGCCGCCGATGACGACGATCTCGGCGTGAGCGGGCAATGTCATGACTTCTGTCCGTATTTCGTTCGGTAGTTTTCCAGCGCGGCATCGAGCCGCGTCAGGTTTTCGTCGGTATAGGCAACGTAGTCGATGCCGGGCGCGTCGAGATAAAGTTCGGAAACCATGCTCCACATCGCCTCGCGCAGCAGCGATGCGCATTGCATGGCCGCATGCGAGCGGCGGATCGCCTCGTCCGGCTCCTTCATGAAATAGGCAGTCAGGAAGGCGAAGGAC
>NZ_RZSX01001686.1:0-431 GCF_004023105.1 Mesorhizobium sp. M5C.F.Ca.IN.020.32.2.1
AGCGAAATGGGTGTCCGACAGACGCGACGGGCTGGAACGGTTTTTCGCCGAGCGATTTTACCGGATCTGCGGCGTGGCAGGCGTTTTGCTGGTGGGGGCAACCGCAATGCTCACGAGCGCCTATCAGGTCGAGCCGAGCCAGAAGACTTCGGCCAAGGAAGCGCTCGCATTCGTCGAAAATAATCATTTGTCAGGCAATGTCCTGAATTCCTACAACTTCGGCGGCAGCTTGATCTTCCATGGAATCAAAACATTCATTGACGGCCGGACAGATCAGCTTTCTCAACGGCTTTATGAAGACAGATGCCGAGACAGGACGCAGCGGTGGAAAACCTGTCCTCGAAGCCCAGCTAAAGAAGCATGCGATAAACTGGGCCTTGCTGACGCCGGACGACAGCCGCATTCCATTCTTCGATGAACTGGGCTGGAAG
>NZ_RZSX01001687.1:0-427 GCF_004023105.1 Mesorhizobium sp. M5C.F.Ca.IN.020.32.2.1
ATCCACCTCTCGTCCTGTTCAGCATCGACCGTCGTTCAGCCGGCCTACCGCTCTGGGAGAATGCCGCAAGTTACACGGTCAACGTCCTCTCGGAAAACCAGAAGGACATTTCCAACCGCTTCGCCAAGCCGCTTTCCAACAAGTGGGAGGGGATGCGGTTCGAGCAAGGCCGCTCTGGCGCCCCGGTGCTGCCCGGCGCGGCGGCGCTGTTCGACTGCGAGCCGTGGGCTAGGCACGAAGCCGGCGACCACGTGCTGTTCATCGCCAGGGTTAAGCATTTTCGGTCCTTCGCCGACCGGCAACCGCTGGTTTTCGGCAAGGGACGCTACGCATCACTGCAGCCAACGGAGTTTGCGGCGCCGCTTTGGCCGCTCGACATCCACTACTGAGCGCGGAGGGTAAGATGATCAAGACTGGAGCGCAGCAT
>NZ_RZSX01001688.1:0-427 GCF_004023105.1 Mesorhizobium sp. M5C.F.Ca.IN.020.32.2.1
ATCCAGACCAGCGCGCGAACGCCGAACTTGACGAGCTGGCCGGTCGAATAAACGAGTTTGCGGGCTATGTCGTGGAGCTGTGGGAGAAGGAGAGCGCACCGAACCCCGAACCAGAGATCGAGGCTTTCACCCGCCGCCACGTCGAGTTGACGCGGCGCTATTGGGCGGCGGAAAGCCGCTGCATGAACTGGTTTATTACCGGACCGGCGCGCTTTCCCGTTGCCCGCAACGAAAAGCGGATGAAGATTTCCGATGCTCGGCACGCCGATCTTGCCGCACATTCAGCAGCGGCCCGGAAAGCGGTGAAGCGGAAAGCCTTCCCCCACGGTGCGGATGACGAGCCGATCCGCTCAGGCGATCCATCAGCGTTGCAACGGATCATGGCGAAGATCGAGGACCTGGCCCTGTCGATCGACAAGATGAAGGC
>NZ_RZSX01001689.1:0-427 GCF_004023105.1 Mesorhizobium sp. M5C.F.Ca.IN.020.32.2.1
ACGTAGAAGCGCGGCGCCCCTTCGCTGGGATAGCGGGCGTTCAGCCGTGCGATCTCGTCGCGAGCATATTGGAGGATCTCAATATCCGCCGCATCGATTTCGGTTTTGCTGTCCGGCCAATCCGAAAGCAGAGCGAAATGGATTTCGTCCGCCGTGTTGGCCAGGTGATGCACTTCGATATTGCGGATGTTCTCCTCGACGTCGTCGCGCGAGCCGATCAGCGACGGCACCACTACCAGCGTTCGGGCCTCGGGCGGCATGCCGCGTCTGTAGTCGTAGCCGACGAGGCGCGTGGGCTTCAGGAACAACGATACGACAGTGTTGAAGAAGGCAAGCGCGCCTTCGCTGGCCGGCACGGCAAACAGCGCCAGCATCAAGGCGATCGACCATTTGGACAGGCCGAGATTGGCAAGGGCGTTGCCGGAGA
>NZ_RZSX01000168.1:0-9054 GCF_004023105.1 Mesorhizobium sp. M5C.F.Ca.IN.020.32.2.1
GTGCCCTTCTGGACGATGTCGACCAGATCCTCGGCGCCAACGATATCGGCGCCGGCCGCCTTGGCTTCCTCGGCCTTGTCGCCACGCGCGAAAACGGCGACGCGGACGGTACGGCCGGTGCCGTTCGGCAAATTGACCACGCCACGGACCATCTGGTCGGCATGGCGCGGGTCGACACCCAGGTTCATCGCGATTTCAACGGTCTCGTCGAACTTCACCGAGGACCGGTCCTTGAGCAGCTTCAGCGCCTCACCCAAGGCATAAGCCTTGTTGGGATCGATGCCTTCACGGGTCTTCGATACACGCTTTGCAATCTTTGCCATGATCTCAGCCCACCACTTCCAGACCCATCGAGCGGGCGGAGCCCTCGACCATGCGCATGGCCCCCTCGATATCGGTTGCGTTCAGATCCTTCATCTTCTGCTCGGCGATGGCGCGCACCTTGTCGCGGCCAATCGTGCCGGCCTTGACCTTGCCCGGCTCCTTCGAGCCCGACTTCAGGTTCGCGGCCTTCTTCAGGAAATAGCTCACCGGCGGCGTCTTCATGACGAAGGTGAACGACTTGTCCTGGTAGTAGGTGATCACGACCGGAATCGGCGATCCCTTTTCCATTTCCTGGGTCTGCGCGTTGAACGCCTTGCAGAACTCCATGATGTTGATGCCGCGCTGACCAAGCGCCGGTCCGATCGGGGGCGACGGCGTAGCCGAACCCGCGGAAACCTGGAGCTTGAGCTGGCCTGCAATTTTCTTAGCCATCTCTTTCCTGCCTTTGTCTCATGCCGGCCCCACTATCTGGGCAACACCGGCGGGTTGCAGTCTGGTGGTGCGGTTCCTGTGGCCGGCTAAAGCCGCATTCGCCTCCCACCCGTTTTGGCCGCGCGATTTCCACGCCGCCTCCCCTCACCGCCGAATGGGCGACAAGGATTTCGGATCAGCCCTTTTCGACCTGTCCGAATTCGAGATCGACCGGCACGGCGCGCCCGAAGATCGAAACTTCCACCTTGAGCCGCGCCCGCTCCTCGTCCACTTCCTGGACGAAACCGTTGAATGACGCGAACGGACCGTCCGACACGCGGATCGCCTCGCCGATCTCGAAAGTGACCGACGGCTTCGGCCGCTCGACGCCTTCCTGCACCTGGTTCAGGATGCGCTGGGCCTCGGTCTCGGTGATCGGCACCGGCTTCGAGTCACCCAGGAAGCCGGTGACCTTCGGCGTGTTCTTCACGAGCGAGAACACTGCGTCGGTCAGGTTGGCCTTCAAGAGCACGTAGCCCGGGAAGAACTTGCGCTCGGCATCGACCTTGCGGCCGCGGCGTATCTCGACAACCTTCTCGGTCGGCACGACGATCTGCTCGATGTCAGCGGACAGGCCTTTCTGCTTGGCCTTGTTCTCGATGTCCTCAGCGACCTTTTTTTCAAAGTTCGAATAGGCGTGGACGATGTACCACCGCGCAGTCATTTCAAGACTTCTCCGTAATCGCCGGACTTAGCGTCCGATGCCCAGAATCTGCTCGACCGCGAGGCCCATGAGCTGATCGGCGGTAAAGAAAAAGATCATCGCGATCACAGCGAACGCCAGGACCATCACCGTCGAGATCATCGTTTCGCGCCGCGACGGCCAAGTCACCTTGGCGGTCTCCGAGCGAACTTGCTGGAGAAAGACGAATGGATTTGTGGTTTTCGAAGCCATGTGCCGCTCTGTCTGCAAGACCCGTTGACCGGATCTCCTGGATGATCCCGCTGGCCGGGATGTGCCGCCTGAGCCTATGTTCGCGCCGAATCAGCGCAATCATTTCGCCCATGCAAATCGGACGCGTAAAGCCGGCTTCCCAGCTCCACGCGTCGCGTGTCTGTTTCGTCTACATAAAACCGATTCTTGATCCACGCAAGTGGCAAGTGTCCGCTTTATGACCAAACGCCGCCTCGGAACCATCCAGTCGTCCCGTCCCGGCTATGGCCTCTTATGTCTCAAGACAGCGTATATGGCAAGCCACGGCGGATTTTCAAAGGGCCAAAGCGTGGAAGACCAGACAATTTTCATGAATTGGCCATTCCGAAAAATGGCACGGGTTTCATGAATTGGCCATTTCGAAAAATGGCACGGGCAGCAGGGCTCGAACCTACGACCTGCGGTTTTGGAGACCGCCGCTCTACCAACTGAGCTATGCCCGTATCGTGCGCACGTCAACGCAGCAGGCGCTTCCTAAAAGCTTCCGTGCGCGCTGTAAAGAGCGGTCTGATCTGATCGTTCCATTCCTGCCCGCTTTCAGCATCAGGTCGGAAATCTCCGTGGCGATTCGGGATCATCCGCCCGACGGCTGCTTGTACGGTCCGCCGGGCACGCCCCAGCCCCAGGCCGGCATCGGCTCGGTTTCGGGATCGCAGGTCTCGCTAAGGTTGGAGTTCATCTTCGCCAGCCGCGACCCCCATTCGACATAGGCCATGAAAGCCGAGCGGAATTCCGGATCGTTCGGCAGCCCGACTTCATCGGCGGCATCGACGAGAAGGTTGATCCAGCGGCGGCGCTGTTCCTCGCTCAGATGCTTGCCGAGATGATGCATGACCATCTCGCGGTGGCCGCCATGCTCTTTGCTGTAGGTCGTCGGTCCACCAAGGACCTCGCCGATGAAGGCCGCGACATGGGCCGGATGATCCGGTGACATATTTTTGAACACCGGGCCGACGATGGGATTCCTAGACACCATGTCGTAGAAGGTTTTGGTCAGGCGATTCAAGCCTCGGTGCCGCCGGCCCATTCGAACAATGTCGGGATATCCTGGCTCATTCTCGATCCTCGACTGGCCGGACTGTCAATTGTTGCGGACGATAGCGGAACTATCGAACGTTGCTCAACCTGCCTCGATGGCCAGTTTGGGTCAGTTGCAGCGCCTGCGCCTTACAACTTGACCGGCGCGTCGGCCTGAACCTCGGAAGTCGACACCACGCGGCAATTCTCCGGCATTGGCTCCGATTTGCAGATGGTCGGGCCGGTAAATTCATCTGCCGATTCAAGCCCGGTCGTCAGCCCGACTTTCAACATCATGTCGGGTTCGAGCTGCCGGTGGCGCGAGGCCGGCACCGACCGCATCGCCACCAGCAGACCGGGTCCGACCGCCATCTCTTTGAGATAGGTCTTGACCCGCTGCTCCAACCCCATCGAATGCACGGTCAACTGCGCACGAGGACCGACAAGGCGTCTGACACCGCCGGCGAGCATGATCGGACAGGCCGCGCCACACTCGCCGCTCGCATCGATCGTGAGCCCGAGATAGACGCCATCTTCGGCGGTGCAATCCGCCTTGTCCGGCTCGCATCCAATGAAGTCCGTCCGTGCAACCGCCACGTCGAGCTTGCGTTCTCGGATCAGCCTTCCGGCAGCCACAGCGCCGAGCACGTCACCTCCCGGCGAGTTGATCACCACGGGCAGTCGCCGATCACCGATCGTGTCCAGCAGTTGGCGCAGCCGTTCCGGCGTTTGAGCGCTAATCGTGCCTTCCGCCGAGATCCATTCGGGACAGTTGGGATCGCAGAGAAAACTTCTGCCGCGAACCAGAACGAAGCGCATATCTCCAACATCGGCCCGCCGCACGGTTTCGGGTTCCGCCGACGCGGCGGGAGCGGGCTTGGCGTATGCCATCACGTCGCCGGCCGGCGCCGGTATTTCCCTGCAGTTCGCAGCCACCGGATCTGTTTTGCATAGAGTTGGCGCGGTCAGCAGGTCGACGGCATCCAGGCTGGTAACCAGCTTCGCCTGCAGCATGTCGTAGGGGGCCAGTTGCTGGATGCTGCTGGCCGGCGTCTCCTTCATCGCTTCTAGCACACCAAGGCCGACGCCCATTTCCCTGAGATAAGCCGCCAGCCTTTTCTCCACCGCCTTGCTCATCTCATAGGTCTTGTAGCTGCCGGCGTTCTTGCGGCTGATGACCTTTTTGTTGACGATCTTCTTCTTGCCTCTCACCACGCGGTAGGTGGTTCGGTACTGCAATTTCGTCCGGATGTAGGTTGTGGTGATCTGATGGACGCCGAGATGGGCCCATTGACCGACCACGCGCCTGACGCCGCCGGCAAGCATCAGCGGACAAGCGGAATTGCAGATCGCGCCGTCGGCATAGGCATTGCCGAAATAGCGAGCGCCCTTGCCGTCTTTTTCCTTGCACGCCTTGGCGTCGGGCTGGCAACCGGTGAGCCCGGTTTTGCCGACCGCAATATCGAGCTTGTTCTTGCGGATCAGCCGGCCAAGCGCCAGCGCGGCTTCGACATTGCCGCCGGGAGAATCCACGACAACGGGCAGTTTTCGGCCACCGAGCACCTTGAGCGTGCGTTTGAAAAGGGCCGGCGTGCCGGCTTCTATCGAGCCTTCAGCCGATATCCATTCCGGGCAGGTCGGCTCGCAACCAGGCGCGCTGCTGCGGACGACGACGAACCGCATCGTCGGGCCAATCTCCGGGGCGGATTCTTTTGTATTCGCCGCGAAGGCAGCGTGTTCCATGCCAAGGAACGACGCCAGGCAGATCACCCCAAGCATCCACCATGTCTGGCCATCCAGACGGTGCCATAGAACCATTCGGGCAAGCCCCCGCAATGCAAGCTATCCTAACGCACGACCCCCAAAAACGGAACCGATTTTCGCTCGCGATCATGCGCAATATCAACGTGCTACAGCGTCCTTCGCGCGCACGAACAACGCCCGGCGCTGTGATTGAGCTTTGACGGCTCGCAACAGGGTTTTGCGATGGCGCCGCAGGCACTCGGCTGTGCTAAAAAAAAAGCAAAAAGGGCAGCCCGAGGACTGCCCTTTCGCAATCGATCTGATCGGCAATGCCGGTGTCGATTACTCTTTGATGGTGACGACGATGCCGGCACCGACGGTGCGGCCGCCTTCACGGATGGCGAAGCGCAGCTTCTCTTCCATGGCGATCGGCACGATCAGCTCGACATCGACGGTGATGTTGTCGCCAGGCATCACCATCTCGGTGCCTTCCGGCAGCGACACGATGCCGGTCACGTCGGTCGTGCGGAAATAGAACTGCGGACGGTAGTTGGTGAAGAACGGCGTGTGACGGCCGCCCTCGTCCTTGGTCAGGATGTAGGCTTCGGCGACGAACTTCTTGTGCGGCTTGACCGTGCCGGGCTTGGCCAGAACCTGGCCGCGCTCGACACCTTCGCGGTCGACACCGCGCAAGAGCGCGCCGATGTTGTCGCCGGCCTGGCCCTGGTCGAGCAGCTTGCGGAACATCTCGACGCCCGTGCAGGTCGTCTTGGTGGTCGGACGGATGCCGATGATCTCCAGCTCCTCGCCGACCTTGACCACGCCGCGCTCGACGCGGCCGGTCACCACCGTGCCGCGGCCCGAAATCGAGAACACGTCCTCGATCGGCATCAGGAACGGCTTGTCCAGCGGACGAACCGGCGTCGGGATGTAGTCGTCGACCGCAGCCATCAATTCGCGGATCGAATCCTCGCCGATCTTCTTGTCGGAATCTTCCAAAGCGGCAAGTGCCGAACCCTTGACGATCGGAATGTCGTCGCCGGGGAACTCGTTCTTGGTCAGCAGCTCACGCACCTCGAGCTCGACCAGCTCGAGCAGCTCGGCGTCGTCGACCTGGTCGACCTTGTTCAAAAACACCACGATCGACGGCACGCCGACCTGACGGGCCAGCAGAATGTGCTCGCGGGTCTGCGGCATCGGGCCGTCGGCGGCCGACACAACCAGGATCGCGCCGTCCATCTGCGCGGCACCGGTGATCATGTTCTTCACATAGTCGGCGTGGCCGGGGCAGTCGACATGGGCGTAGTGGCGGTTGGCCGTCTCGTATTCGACATGCGCCGTCGAGATGGTGATGCCGCGCGCCTTCTCCTCGGGCGCCGCATCGATCTGGTCGTAGCGCTTGTATTCGCCAAAATACTTGGTGATCGCCGCCGTCAGCGACGTCTTGCCATGATCGACATGGCCAATCGTGCCGATGTTCACATGAGGCTTTGTACGCTCGAATTTACCTTTTGCCATGTGATCTCTCCATTCCTGCTCGCCCGTGCGGGCTTTGAATTAAGTTAGCGCCGCAACCCGTTCGGGCTACGCGTATTTCTTCTGGACTTCCTGAGCGACCGCGGTCGGCACCGGCTCGTAGTGATCGAACTGCATCGTGTAGGCCGCGCGGCCTTGGCTCATCGAGCGCAAATTGTCGACGTATTTGAACATGTTGGCGAGCGGCACCATTGCGTTGATGACCACCGCCACGCCACGGGCTTCCTGGCCTTGGATCTGGCCGCGACGGCCGTTCAGGTCGCCGATGACGCTGCCGACATAATCTTCCGGCGTCACCACTTCGACCTTCATGATCGGCTCGAGCAACTGCACGCCAAGCCTCGGGGCCGCTTCACGGAAGCAGGCACGGCCAGCGATTTCGAAGGCCAGAACGCTGGAATCCACGTCGTGGTAGGCACCATCGATCAGCGTCGCCTTGACGCCGATCATCGGGAAGCCGGCGAACGGGCCCGACGTCATGACGCTGTTGATGCCCTTTTCGACGCCGGGGATGTATTCCTTCGGCACAGCGCCGCCAACGATCTTGGATTCGAAAAGGAATTCGCTGCTTTCCGGATTTGGCTCGAAAAGAATTTTGACGCGAGCGAACTGACCGGTGCCGCCGGTCTGCTTCTTATGGGTGTAGTCCTGCTCTTGGCTGCGGGTAATCGTCTCGCGATATGCCACCTGCGGCGCGCCGACATTGGCCTCGACCTTGAACTCGCGGCGCATGCGGTCGACAATGATGTCGAGGTGGAGCTCGCCCATGCCGGAAATGATCGTCTGGCCTGATTCCTCGTCGGTCTTGACGCGGAAGGACGGGTCCTCGGCAGCCAGGCGATGCAGCGCAAGGCCCATCTTTTCCTGGTCGTTCTTGGTCTTCGGCTCAATCGCGATCTGGATGACCGGATCGGGGAACTCCATGCGCTCGAGAATGACCGGATGCAGCGGATCGCAGAGCGTGTCGCCCGTGGTCGTGTCCTTAAGGCCGGCCAAGGCGACGATGTCGCCGGCGAAAGCCTCTTCGACGTCAGCGCGCGAATTCGCATGCATCTGCAGCATACGACCGATGCGCTCCTTCTTGCCCTTGACCGTGTTGTCGACCGAGATGCCCTTGGTGAGCTTGCCCGAATAGATGCGGGCGAAAGTGAGCGAGCCGACGAACGGGTCGTTCATGATCTTGAAGGCGAGCATCGACAGCGGCTCATTGTCGTCGGCATGACGCTCGATCTCGGCGTCGGTCTTGGCGTCGATGCCCTTGATGGCCGGAACGTCGGCCGGCGACGGCAGGTATTCGACGACGGCGTCGAGCAGCGGTTGCACGCCCTTGTTCTTGAAGGCCGAGCCACAGAACATCGGGTAGAATTTCACCGCAATGGTGCCCTTGCGGATCAGCGCACGGATCTCGTCATTGTCGGGCATCTTGCCTTCGAGGTAATTCTCAAGCGCCGTCTCGTCCATTTCGACGGCGGCCTCGATCATCTTCTCGCGGTATTCTTCCGCACGAGCCTTGAGATCGTCCGGGATCTCGACGACGTCCCAGGCAGCGCCCAGCGTTTCGTCGCGCCAGACCAGCGCGTTCATCTCGACGAGGTCGACGATGCCCTTGAACTCGGTCTCGGCACCGATCGGCAGCTGCATGACGACGGCATGCGCGCCGAGGCGCGAGCCGATCATCTCGACCGAGCGGTAAAAATCCGCGCCGATCTTGTCCATCTTGTTGCAGAAGATCATGCGCGGCACGCGGTATTTGTCGGCCTGGCGCCAGACGGTTTCCGTCTGCGGCTCGACACCGGCATTGGCGTCGAGCAGCGCAATAGCGCCGTCGAGCACGCGCAGCGAACGCTCTACCTCGATGGTGAAGTCGACGTGGCCGGGGGTGTCGATGATGTTGAAGCGGTGCATCTTGCCGTCACGACCCTTCCAGAAGGTCGTGGTCGCGGCGGACGTGATGGTGATGCCGCGTTCCTGCTCCTGCTCCATCCAGTCCATGGTGGCAGCGCCGTCATGGACCTCGCCGATCTTGTGCGACTTGCCCGTGTAGTAGAGGACGCGCTCGGTGGTCGTCGTCTTGCCGGCGTCGATATGCGCCATGATACCGAAATTGCGATAATCTTCGATTTTATATTCGCGGGCCATGGGAGGTGCCTCTTCAGTCTCGTTCGCGCTTTACCAGCGGTAGTGCGCGAAGGCGCGGTTGGCTTCTGCCATCTTGTGGGTGTCTTCACGCTTCTTGACGGCGGTGCCGCGGTTGTTGGCCGCGTCCATCAGCTCGCCGGAGAGGCGGTCGACCATCGTGGTCTCGTTGCGGTTGCGGGCGGCAGCGATCAGCCAGCGGATGGCCAGCGCCTGACGGCGCTCGGGGCGCACATCGACCGGAACCTGGTAGGTGGCGCCACCGACGCGGCGCGAACGCACTTCCACATGCGGCGCGACATTGTCGAGCGCTTGATGGAAGACGGTGACCGGCTCCTGCTTGGTCTTGGACTGGACCTGGTCGAGCGCGCCGTAGACGATGGTCTCGGCAACCGATTTCTTGCCGTCATACATGACGGCGTTCATGAACTTGGTGACGATCAGATCGCCGAACTTCGGGTCCGGATTGATCTCACGCTTTTCTGCACTGTGACGACGGGACATTTTTCTCTGCCTCAATTCTGCGTGGTGGCCTGGACCCCGGATCGTCGCCTGGCGCCGTCCGGGATGACCTTGGCTACGCTTCGGTCACTTCGGACGCTTGGCGCCGTATTTCGAACGGCGCTGCTTGCGGTTCTTCACACCCTGCGTGTCGAGCACGCCGCGAATGATATGGTAGCGAACGCCCGGAAGATCCTTGACGCGGCCGCCGCGGATCATGACCACGGAGTGCTCCTGAAGGTTGTGACCTTCGCCGGGGATATAACCGATCACTTCAAAACCATTGGTCAGGCGGATCTTGGCCACCTTGCGCAGCGCCGAGTTCGGCTTCTTCGGCGTCGTGGTGTAGACGCGCGTGCAGACGCCCCGCTTCTGCGGGTTCTGCTGCATGG
>NZ_RZSX01001690.1:0-424 GCF_004023105.1 Mesorhizobium sp. M5C.F.Ca.IN.020.32.2.1
CTCCAGCACCGACCCGACACCGCCGACGCTCGCACCCACCCCCACAGATCCGCCTTGCGAACCGGCGCTCACTCCAGCACCGACTCCGAGACCGCCGACCTTACCGCCGATGCCTGTGTCTTGAGCCGAGGCAGGCCCGATTGCGATCCAGATCGTCAACGCGGCTGCGCATTTGTTCATTGTCATACTCCTCTGCGGCTTCGCTCACTGGTCTTCACTGGCGCAGGTTGAGCTATTTCGGTGGTCGCGTTGGAAGCAATGCGGCGGGAAGAGCGATCGTTTCCGGCAGAACAAGATGCGGTGACTTTTGGACCTTTACTTTCCGTTTTTCCTGCAACCCCGGTTTACGGGCTGGTTGGCCGTCGGAACGCGATAATGTATTTCCAACTCCACTCGCGGGGTTACGGGCTTTCGGCGCGCGCTC
>NZ_RZSX01001691.1:0-424 GCF_004023105.1 Mesorhizobium sp. M5C.F.Ca.IN.020.32.2.1
GTTTTTGGCGCATCCGAGAATCGGTCCTGTCGTCGTCGCCATCCACGCCGACGACAGCGCGCTTTTTCGCAGCGCCGCCGGAGCCAACGCCGATCGAGTCATCACGGTGACCGGTGGCGCGTCCAGGCAGGACTCCGTCCGGCTCGGGCTGCTTGCGCTGAGAGGCCATGCACCGAGTCAGGTTCTGGTCCATGATGCCGTTCGCCCGTTCGTCGACGCCGAATTGATAGACCGTACGATCGCCGCTATCGGCGAGCGCCAGGGAGCGCTGCCTGCCTTACCCGTCGCCGACACGCTGAAACTTGAGTCGGCCGCCGGCATGATCGGCGAGACGGTTTCCAGGAACGGGCTTCATGCCGCCCAGACGCCGCAAGGCTTCCCGTTCTGGCCGATCCTGGCCGCCCACGAAAAGGCCCATCGCTTG
>NZ_RZSX01001692.1:0-423 GCF_004023105.1 Mesorhizobium sp. M5C.F.Ca.IN.020.32.2.1
ACCACATATAGACGCCCTTGTGCAGGGCGGTAGCCGTCGCCTTCGCCGCCGTCTCGATCGCCGCGCGAAGGCCGGCATCATAGGCTTCGGTCAGGCCGACGAAGCGGCGGTCGCTTGGCTCGCCGATCAACGGGTTGGAGCCCGAGAAATTGATGTGGTCGGTGATCAGCATCACCGAGCCTAGCCCCATGTCCGGATCGACCGAGCCAGCGGCGTTGGTGAGGATCAAGTTCGAAATGCCGAGGCCGGCGAGCACCTCCAGCGCCGGCCGCATCGCAGCCGCGTTGCCGTGCTCGTAGTAGTGAGCGCGGCCGGACAGCATCAACACTGGTGTGCCGGCGAAATGTCCCGCCACCACCTCGCCGGCATGGCCGGTGACGCCGCTTCTGGGAAAGCCCGGCAATTCGGCATAGGAAATGCGGA
>NZ_RZSX01001693.1:0-423 GCF_004023105.1 Mesorhizobium sp. M5C.F.Ca.IN.020.32.2.1
ATCGTCATCAGGCCCATGAACTGCGCCTGCAGGTCGGTCGGGAACGCCGGGAAGGGCGCTGTCGTCACGTCGACCGGCGCAATGCCGGCGCCGTTTCGCCTGACGCGGATGCCGGAATTGGTCTGCGTGATCTCGGCGCCGGTCTGGGAAATCACGTCGAGCGCGGTCTGCAACAGGTCAGGCCGCGCGCCTTCGAGCATGACGTCGCCGCCGGTCATGGCGACGGCCATCGCATAGGTGCCGGTCTCGATGCGGTCGGGTATCACCCGGACGCGCGCGCCCGACAGCGCTTCGACGCCGTCGATGGTGATGGTCTCGGTGCCGGCGCCATAAATCTTGGCGCCCATGGCGTTGAGGCATTCGGCGAGGTTGACGATCTCGGGCTCGCGGGCGGCGTTTTCGAGCACCGTCTCGCCATTGGCC
>NZ_RZSX01001694.1:0-421 GCF_004023105.1 Mesorhizobium sp. M5C.F.Ca.IN.020.32.2.1
TCCGCATGTACTATCCGAAGGCCTTCTATCGGCCGGATGGAGGGAAACGCGTTCCTCGTGTCCGCTTCGAAGCCATTGCCGTTGGAACGGCGCTCGCCTTACGGAGCGATCCGGCCTTAAGGCCGCCATCGGATGCATGGCTGCGGTCGAAGCAGTTCGAGGAGCTGGTGCGGACGGACGCCAGCAACAGTGCTCCGAAGCTCCGGGGGCGTATCGAATACGTCCGCGACAGCCTGCTCGGCCGTCCGTATGAGCGTTGAGGGACGCTTTCGCGTCCGCGCGCAGGACGTGTCCGAGTACCTAAAGTCTCTGCAGTCGCTGGAGCGTGTTTACAACATACCCGGCCGCAGTTTCTACCGCGCAACGGCGGCGATCACGGCGTCCCGCGCCTCCGCCTTCATCATGATGTACAACTGCATAG
>NZ_RZSX01001695.1:0-420 GCF_004023105.1 Mesorhizobium sp. M5C.F.Ca.IN.020.32.2.1
ATGACCTTCGAATCCTTCATGCCGGCAAGATGCTGGATGGCACCGGAGATGCCGACGGCGATGTAGAGATCGGGGTGCGACCACCTTGCCGGTCTGGCCGACCTGCCAGTCGTTCGGCGCGTAGCCGGCGTCGACGGCGGCACGGGAGGCGCCGACGGCGGCGCCGAGCTTGTCGGCGATCGGCAGGATGACTTCCTGGAATTTCTCCGAGGAGCCCAGCGCGCGGCCGCCCGAGATGATGATCCTGGCCGAAGTCAGCTCCGGACGATCGGTCTCGGAAAGCTTGTTTTCGACAAAGCTCGACAGGCCGGGATTGGCCGCCGCCGGAACCGTCTCGACCGGGGCGGAACCGCCCTCGGGTGCAGCCTGGAAGGAGGCGGTGCGCACGGTGATGACCTTCTTGGCGTCGCTCGACTGCAC
>NZ_RZSX01001696.1:0-420 GCF_004023105.1 Mesorhizobium sp. M5C.F.Ca.IN.020.32.2.1
TCCTGCGGCTCGACATTCCCGAGCATCGCGGCGAGGTCGACGTCAAGACCGCCTATGTGCCTGGGATAGACGGTTTTGCCATCAAGATCAGTCCCGGCTTCTTCGACAATCCGAAGCTCGGCCTGCCCAGCGTCAACGGCATGATGGTGCTGCTGTCGTCAAAAACCGGGATGGTCGATGCGCTGCTGCTCGACAATGGTTATCTCACCGACATCCGCACAGCGGCGGCTGGAGCGGTCGCGGCTAAACACCTTTCGCGGCCGGACTCCTCGATCGCCGCGATCTTCGGCGCCGGCGTCCAGGCTGGACTGCAGCTCGAGGCGCTTATGCTGGTGCGGCCGATCGCCGAGGCCCGCATCTGGGCCAGGGACGCCGCCAAGGCCGAGGCTGCGGCGGATGCATTGCGCGAAAGACTAGGCA
>NZ_RZSX01001697.1:0-417 GCF_004023105.1 Mesorhizobium sp. M5C.F.Ca.IN.020.32.2.1
GTTCCGGCACGGACGAACTGGCGGATCGGCACCGCATCGAACAATTCATTGCCGACGATGAAAAGCGGGGTCTGCGGCAGCGTCTCGATGCTTTCGTGCCAGCCGATCGCGGTAGGCGTGGCGGCAAGCGTTTGCTTCTGGACATCTGCAAGCCTCGGGCTGGTTTCGATCATGGCGAACGATGCGCCGGCGGTCAGCGCCGGATCGAGCCGCGAAAACGTGCGCAGCATGTCCTTCATCAATGTTCCCCGGCCGGGGCCGATCTCGGCGATGGTGACCGGCATCGGCCGGCCGTTCGCCAGCCAGGCTTCGTAGAGCCAGACAGCGACCAGCTCGCCGAACATCTGGCTGATTTCCGGCGCGGTGACGAAGTCGCCGGCAGCTCCGAACGGCTCGCGCGTCGTATAGTAGCCGTCC
>NZ_RZSX01001698.1:0-416 GCF_004023105.1 Mesorhizobium sp. M5C.F.Ca.IN.020.32.2.1
AGCCGGCCATTGGCGGTGAGGCCCTCGCCCAGCCTGACGATACGCGGGAAAGCGTCGATGACGCGGAACTGACCGTGGCGCGTCGGCACAGCCACCAGCAGCCGGGAATTGTTGGTGCCGAGGGCGAGTGCGGCAAACACCGGCAGTTCCTGCGCCGGCGAGCGGCGAACATCCTGCTCCGGCCTGCTTGGCGCAGCTGAGGGCAAAGGCGCGACGATCGCCTCGGGAGGACGGCTGGCTGGAGCGCTGTCGGCGGCCGCCGACAGCCCGGCCGCCGCGAGCTGTGCGTCATCGCGCACGAAAACTTTGCGGCCGCGCCGGCGTTTGCGCCGCTTCCTGGTCTTGGCCTTCTGATTCTGGCCATTCTGATGCTGGGACGCGTCGCCTGGCTGTCCGTGACCGGACCAAGGCTGCAC
>NZ_RZSX01001699.1:0-412 GCF_004023105.1 Mesorhizobium sp. M5C.F.Ca.IN.020.32.2.1
CAGGATGAGTGAGCGCAAGGCGTCCGCCAGCGCCGAATAAGCGGGGCCGGGCGCCATGTGATCGTAGGCGGGCAACTCGCTCAGCCGCCGCGCGCTCGAGCCATAGGTCGCCATTGAGCCGGCAAGACCGGCAAGCTCCAGGTAAAGCTCGGCCGGATGGAAGACATCCTGAGCCAGCATGTGGGCCAGCCGCGGACGCGCCGCATTGGCGAGATTGAGCATCAGCAGGTCTTCGACGCTGCGCCCCGGTCCGCCCATGACCATTTTGCCATGCGCCTCGGCGATCTGGTCGAGGCCGGTGACGACTTCCAGAAGCAGCTGCCGATACCAGGCCGCCGCTCCGGTAACCAGTGTCGGCGGCAGGAACGTCTCGTCCAGGGAGACGCCGCCGTCGGCTCTAACCCCTTTGATG
>NZ_RZSX01000169.1:0-9027 GCF_004023105.1 Mesorhizobium sp. M5C.F.Ca.IN.020.32.2.1
ATCTTCAACATGCCGGGCTTCCGCTGGGGCACGCTGAGGATGCCCTTCGAGATGGTGGAGCAGGTGGAGCGGCGCATCGCCAAGTCCGGCCAGGAAACCACTTGGATCGTTGCCGAGTTGGACGGCAAGGTCGTCGGCCATGGCAGGCTGGTCGTGCAGAGTTCACCGCGCCGTTCGCATATCGGCGAGATCAATATCGGCCTTGACGATGCGTTTGTCGGCAAGGGTATCGGCTCTGCCATACTTGGCGCGCTGCTTGACGTGGCCGACAACTGGCGCGCCCTGAAGCGGGTCGAATTGACCGTCTTTGCCGACAACGAACCGGCCGTCCGTCTCTACACAAGTCACGGCTTCGAGGTCGAAGGCCGGCATGTGAAGGCCGGTTTTACCGATGGGCAGTACCACGACCTCCTGAGCATGGCCCGGCTTCGGTTCTGAGAGCCGCTGTTTGGCCTTAACTGTTTAGCCAATCTAACAATTCGTGCCGAGTCGGCGACAGCGATTGCTCAAGGAGAACTCCGTTGGATACGGTCAATTTCGTCTCACACCATCTTGATCGAGTTGACAATCTAGTGTGGGCTATGTGTGGGCCGGCCGCAAGTCTGGTCTCCCTTGGCGTTTGCACCGCAAGCGGCTAGACGGGACCAATGACCGCCGTCTTTGACCCAACCACTACGCCTCCGGTGGAAATTCTGGCTGTGCTGTCGCTGCTCTGCCCGGAAGTCGCACGTGACATCGAGCAGAACTGGAATGCACCGGTTTCCGATTACGCCCGCCATCTGTGGCGGCCGGTGGCAAGGCCTGCATCGAGCCCGGCGATCGCTGCCCGCTCGATCCTGCGCGAAGTCCTGCATCAGCGCCTTGGTGCGATCATGCAGCCTGAAGAGATCGGCAAGGCCCTCGACGAGTTCGAGCACAGACCGGTGATTCAGTCCGGCCTGCACTGCCTGCTTCTGATGGACCGGACCACCTTCGATGCCCTCCTGCTTGCCTGGCTCGGCGCGGTCGAAAACGGGCTGTCGGCCTTCTTCGGCTTCATGGGAACGACGATGACCATGGAGACAATTGGCCGGGAGGGGCCGGGATGGCTCGATGTCGGAGACGACAAGATCAACCTGTTTGGCATGGGGCGCCACAAACTGTGCCGCAAAAGCGCCTGCGTGGCCGGTCCCGTCACCCTCAACAAGCGCGCGCTCGAAGCGGTGGGCGACGAAACGGATGCCAGCCGCTGGCTGGGCACACTGCTTGCCAGCCAGGACAAGGTTTTTGGAACCGCCGCCGATGCGCTGACAACCCTCAACGAGGATCTGGTCGCCGATTGGGATCGTTCCGGCATGGCTCTGCCGGTTTTCATCGACGATCGGCTCGCCGCGGCTGCCATGGCGCGGCATCTAGAATACGACGGCAGCCTTGTTTCCAGGCTGCTCATTGAGCCCGCAAGGCGCCAGCGTCTCGAACGTGCCTTGCAAGAGGCCGCATCGAGCCCATTTGGCAGATTCCTGCCTAATGCCACGGCCTATTTCTGGGGCATCCGCGAGGAGCGTGTGCGAAAGCTCGTCCTCGAGAACGGGCACCTGATCGAACCTGACAGGCCGCATGGTCTTTCCATCCCGTTCGAGCGGCCGCATCTCAAGCAGGCGCTGCTGGACGGCGTGCTGCTGCCGAACTTGTTCCTGATGTTCCTCGTCCTTGCCATATTACCGCGCGTGCGGGTTGTGGGCGGCCTGAGACAGATTGGCTATGTAGCGCTTTTCCACTCGATCCTGCTGGCTGTGCTGGACGAAAGCGCGCCGGAAGAGCGCGATTTGGCTGCGGAGCTGCAGGTTCGGGAAAATGCCTGGGGCATGCGGGTCATCGATGAAAAGATCTCGGTCCGCGAGCAGCTTGCCGGCCTGCCGGAAGGGGCGCTCTTCCCGAACCTGCTCCGGCAATACCGTTTGCGGACATTTGCCGAGACGACCGACGACCTGAAACTGGTTCGCGAAAACGCCCGATGGCGCAAGATCGGCCAGGCAGAGATCAAGGCGACCTGAGCCTCACTTCAGGCCTTATTTCAGGTTGATTTTCTAGAGCGGTTCACGTTTCACGGAAACGCAGAAGCGCTCTATCTCTTTGTTTGACGCAATTCCTGACGAAAACGGTACGCACTTTCCCTGGAATTGCTCTAGCGCAGCCGCAAGCGACGGCGATCTATCGGTGAGCCTCTGGCGTCTGATCCGGCCGCATAGGCCACACCTGTCATTGCACGACACCGGCCTTGCGGAGCCCATACCATACCATTCTGAACCTCAACGGCGCAGCGCACGGCGTCTACCACACTGCGGAACTTTACCAGCGTCCCATCCCCAGTGCGTTTGATCACCCGCCCGTCGTCCGCGCTCGCGAGCCGGCTGTATCCGACCACATCTGCAGCCAGGATTGCGACTAGCTTACGATTCTCGCTCATGGGTCCGTGTCCTCATCTCCACAATAGCAGGAAGACGGATGGTAAGAGGGAACTTTCGCAAACGACGGCCACGCAGCCGCCCGAATCGGCAACGCTCTGCCACCGGACCCACGCGGATCGCTCGATGCACATTTGCGCTGCCGCTTGCCGGTCGACGGCTATCGGTGCATCCTTGTTAATAGCCTGCCGTGAGTGCGTGGCGAGATCACGGCGTCACGGCCTCTAGTGAGGTCTTGTTGGATGGACTGCTCGGGCTGCGGTTTCGAGGTTGAGGGCGGTTACGCCTTCTGTCCGCGGTGTGGCAGGCGCCAGCCCGTGCCATGCGTCAGTTGCGGCTACCCCTGCGCACCTGATTTCGAGTTCTGTCCGAAATGTGGGGCAAGCGTCGGTGCGCCCGCAAAAGCCGTTGAACGGCCTGCTCCGACGCCAAACCGGACCATTGTGCCGCCTTCTCGAACTCCGTCGCTGCTTCCGAACATCGAAAGCGAAGATGGGCTGCATCCCGTCTCCGACGCCGATCGACGGACGGTAACCGTCCTGTTCGCAGACCTTTGCGGCTTCACGACGCTCAGCGAGCAGCTCGACCCCGAGGTCATGCAAGCGCTGCAGAACCAACTGTTCAAGGAATTGACGGCGGCCGTGCGAAACTTTGGTGGTTTCGTCGACAAATTCATCGGCGATGCACTGCTCGCTTTGTTCGGTGCGCCGGTCGCGCATGAGGACGATCCGGAACGTGCGCTTCGCGCCGCTCTCGACATGATCGCCCGGACGGCGCGGCTCGGCGAAAGCACCCCCCACTCCGGCTCGCCTCTGTTACTCCACATCGGCATAAACACTGGTCCGGTCGTTACTGGCGGATTGGGCATCGGCACCGCCAAATCCTATTCGGTGACCGGCGACACAGTGAATACGGCGCAACGCCTGCAATCGCTGGCCGCACCGGGTGAGGTGCTGGTAGGCGAGCTCACTCACAGGCTGACCCGGCATGCCTTCTCCTACGAATCGCTCGGTGATGTCGTGTTTCGCGGCAAGGCTGGCAGTGTGCTCGTCCATCGACTGGATGCACCGCTCGCGACCCCGCGTGCAGCGCGTGGGCTTGAGGCGCTCGGCCTCAGTGCGCCGATAATAGGTCGTGGTGCGGAGCTCAATAGAATGATGGCGAGCCTTGACCAGGCATGCAGCGGCTCGGCCCAACTTGTCCGCCTCGTCGGAGAAGCCGGTATCGGGAAATCGCGGCTGGTGAAGGAGTTCGTCGCCCGCGTCAGCGACGAGGATCGTTTTCGCAACGTCGCCGTGCGGCTGGCCACGTGCTCACCGCTGGGCGAACAATCATTTGGCGCCTTGGGCGCAGTGGTGCGCAGCGCTGCCGGGATGATGCAAAACGACAGTGGGGACGAAGTGCGGGGGAAGCTCGCAGGCTTGCTTACCGATCTCGGCCTGCAGAGCGAGGAGGCGAAGCGACTGATGCCTTTGCTCTACCATGTGCTCGGCCTTGGCGACCCCGATGCCACCTTGCAGCATGTCGAGCCCGAGCAGCTGCGGCGGCAAATTCTCTACGCAGTCCGCACAATCATCGAACGGCGGCTTGCGCTGTCGCCGCTGTTGATTGTCGTCGAAGACCTGCACTGGGCCGACGCCGTGTCGCTCGAGGCACTACGTTTCGTGATGGACAGGTTGGAACGCACGCGGTTGATGTTGCTGGTCACGCATCGTCCGGCGCGGGACAACGGCCAGCTCGACTCAAGTCGGGTCAGTCACACAGCGCTCAGGCTTTCGCCGCTCAACAATGATGACGGACGCAGCCTGCTGGCGGCGCTTTTCGGCGAGAGCTGGGTAAACTCCGCAGGAGGGCTTCCCGACCAGATCCTTGAGCGCGCGGGCGGCAACCCCCTTTTTGTAGAGGAGATCGTCCGCGGCCTTGTCGATCGCGGTGTACTGATGCGCGAGGGCCAGCGATGGCGGACTGTGGCAGGCGAATTCGCAACCGGCATTCCCGCCACTATCCAGGCAATGTTGCTTGCTCGCGTCGACCGGCTGCCCCAAGAGGTGCGCCGGCTGGCCCAGGAAGCCGCGGTAATCGGCCCGCGCTTCGATGCCACACTTCTGAAAGCCGTGACAGCCGACCCCGGCCGGCTAGAAGCCGGCTGCGAACTGCTTTGCGATGCGGAAATCATCGAGGAAGTTGCCGGATCAGGCTCGGTCTCGTCGCAAAGCTACCGCTTTACGCAAACATTGCTGCAGGACGTGATCTACCAGAATATGCTCCTAAAACGCCGGACCGAGATCCACGGGCGGGTCGGTGCTGCCTTGGAGCAAGTGTGCGGCGACAAGCCGGAACGGCTCGAGGATTTGACCGTGCTCGGTCATCATTTCGCACAGAGCGCCGAGCGGGAGAGGGGCGCGCATTATCTGCAGGCGGCGGGCGATCGCGCTCGCATGATATACGCCAACGACGACGCCCTTCGTTTCTACGAGCGAGCCCTGACTGCGTTGGGCGCGATCGGGCAAACACGGCTCAAACTGGCAATTGCAGAGCGCATTGCCGATTTGAGCGGCCCGATAGGCCGCCGCGAGATCGCGCACCACCACTACGAGACGGTGTTGCAGGCATACCGAGAGTCAGCCAATCGTGTGGCATCGGCGCGAGTTTTGCGTAAGATCGGTCGGCTGCTCTGGGACGTCGGCAAGCGGGACAACGCAGAATCCCGCTATGCTGAAGCGGCAGCGCTTCTCGATGGAGCGGATGCCCCGATCGAGCAGGCGCATCTCTGGCAAGAACGTGGCCGACAGGCGTTCCGTAGCGGAGATCACGCTCTCGCGGCAAAATGGGCAGACGCGGCGCTGGATTGCGTACGCTCTCTGACAACGGAGCATGTCTCCGAGGTAGGGTGTGATGCCACTCTTGTGACCGCCGAGGCACTTAATACCAAGGCTGTTGCGTTGGCTCGCCTTGGGCGAAACCGTGAAGCCGTGCGTCAGGTTGAGCATAGCATAGAATTAGCCGAAGCCGCCGGTCTACTGGCCGCGGCCTGCCGCGGCTACACCAATCTCGGCGTGCTTTACACGACCATCGATCCGGCACAGGCAATGGATGTCTGTCGGCGCGGTCTTGAAGTGGCGCGCCATATTGGTGACTTGGGTTTCCAAGCGCGCCTCCTCGCCAATCTGGCGGTCGCTTGTTGTACTTTCACGGATCGCTGTCCAACGGAGGGCGTGCCTGCTGCCGAGAAGGCCATCGAGATCGACCGGGCGCTCGACCAGCGCGAGCACCTGCCGGTGCCGTTGATCGTGCTTGCGCAGATCCACCAGTGCCACGGCCGTCCGGAACTGGCGGTCGGCTTGTTCCACGAAGCACTGGAGGTAGCCCGCGAAACGGGCGAGCCCCAACTGCTGTTTCCGTGCTATGATGGTCTGGCAACGCTTAATCTCGACCTCGACAATCTGGCCGAGGCCGAACGCTACTTTTCCCTGGCGCAGGGTATATGCGCCCAGCACGGGCTCGACCCGGAAGCGCTTGTGGTGCTGCCTTTTCTCGATTAGCCGGGTTGGAGGTTGGAAATGTCCGCGCGTAGCGACTTGGTACCGCTTCAACCGGGCGACCGTGCGCCGAACGTGGTACTCGACGCCATTACCAAGGAAGGCAAAATCGCGCTTGACGACTTTCGAGGACAAAGACCGGTGCTGGTCGGCCTGTTTCGAGGTCTGCATTGTGCGTTTTGCCGGCGCCATATCGCCGCCCAGGCGCGGCTTGATCCGGAGCTGCGCGAAAAGGGCGTGGAGAGCCTGACGGTGGTCAACACGCCGATCGAACGGGCGCGTCTCTATTTCCGTTACCACCCGATGCCGAATCTGCTTGCGGCCTCCGACCCTGAACGCGCTTCACATCGTGCTTTTGGACTGCCCAATCTCGAATTCACCGAGAACGAGACCAACTGGCCGTACAAAGTCTCGATGGCAGCGGTAAAGGATATGCGGGTCGACATACCAAGCGAGTTGCCCGGTGCGATGGATCCTATTGCGGCCGGCGAGATCCTCGACAAGAGGGACCATTACGAACTGACCGAAGCCGACGAGCAGATGATGGCAACGGGACACGGACAACTGGTCGGTCAGTTCCTGCTGGACCGGCAGGGGATCGTCCGCTGGAGCTTCACGGAGGTTCCAGAGGGTGGGCGATACATGTTTGGGGCGCCAAACCCGCAGGAGCTGATGTCAGCGGTGTCCCAAGTCGCCCAATAGGGCTTGCGAACGGGGAAAACGGGCGGGACACTGACAAGTTCACCGTTTCATCCCAGCACGGCCTCGACCCTGGCAACAAAGTCATCGAGCGAGCGATCCCCGCGAATCTCGATGCGCGGAAGGTCGATGGGATCGCAATCGAGGTCCGCCGGGCCGTGTCTGCCGCCGAAGCCGATCCGATAGCCGCACTCCCTGGCCAGCCTGCCAAGCCGTCGGTCGGTGACAGAAAAGGGTGCCGCGAACGCCGTGGTTAGCCGACCGGTCCACCGTTCGATGAACATACGAGAGCGAAGCAGCTCGCTGGCCAAGTCAGAGCTCGACAGACCATCTATCGCGCGATGCGTCGCCAGATGGCTTCCGAAGAATGCACCTTCGGCAGCGAGGCGTCGCACCGTCCCGGCGTCCATAAGCTGCGTTGGCGGACCGCTGTCGGCGTCCCACAGTGCACTTTCACCCACCAGGTCCGTCACCAGGAACACTTCCGCGGTCAGGTCGTTCGCGCGCAAGATCGGCCAGGCATGGTCGGCAAAGTTCTGGAAGCCGTCATCGAAGGTGATGAGCACTGGGCGGCCAACGAAAGGTTGACGGTTGGCGATGAACCATTCCAGCTGCTCGGACCTAATCGCGTGAAAGCCATTGGCGCGCAGCCATGACATCTGGCTGTGGAATGCGGCGGGCGTGAGCCGAAAACGGGCGAGCGCGGCCGGACCTTCATCGGAGACGCTATGATACATGAGGACAGGGATACGCTGCCGCCGCTCGCTACGCGCAACGTCGCGGCGCAAGGCCCGCGCCCCGCCCCAGACGATATTTCGCGCGACCCCGATTTCAAGGCGCGCGCGGATTGGCACTTGATCAACCATCGGTTCCGTCGCCACGTCGCCCGGTGACAGGCGGCGGAAGCGGTCTATGCGATAGAGCTCGGTCTGGATCGATTGATCGAGGACGAGGCCTTCGGTCCCTGCCAGCGTCTCTGAGATCGCTTGTGCACCGAATGTGTTCCAGTCGAAGCCGGTCCTTTCAACATTGTCACGTAACACGAATGCGTGTGCGTTGATGAAACTGCCGCCAGGCGCCAATGCCTCAACGATTTTTTTGGCGATGCGCCGCAACTCGGCGAGATCATCCAGATAGTAGAGCACTTCCGAACAGACGATCAGGTCCATCTCACCCGGCAGCGTGTCCGCGCAAAAATCCAGTACGCCGAACTCAACATTCGGCTGATCGCTGCATCGCGCGCGCGCGCGCCCGATCGCTACGGCGGAAATGTCAGTTGCGGTCAAATGGCCCACTCGCGGCGCCAGCTTCCGCGTGAAGTGCCCCTCCGCGCAGGCGAGCTCAAGCGCCCGTCCGATCGGACCGGCAGGCAGAATTTCGAGCTGCCGCTCATATTTTTCCTGCTCATAAGACGAACCGTAGTTCCAGGGATCCTCGATCGCGAAACGGCGATTCCAGAACGACGTGCGATCATTGTCGTGCCCATCCGCGGCCGATGCACGGCGTGGCGATGCAAGCGGCTCTGTAGCTTCGGCGCTCGACCGAACCAGCCCCCGCGCTTCCGCGGCCAACCGCGCGAGTTTGCCGAAGTGGCTGTCCCGATCGGACCGGCGTCCCGCGATGGACAACAATGCCTCGGCTGCAAACATGTTTGACTTGTCGGCACCGGCGCCCTGCTGCGGGGCATGTACAGGAGATCGCCTCGCAAGTCGCGCGGCACTGTGTATAAGCCGCTCAGGGGGCACGAAATTCCGGATCAATTCAATCCAATGGCGCCTTGTCACTTTCCCGAGTACGCCGAACTGCACGACAGCCTCGATCTGGCCATCCATCATCAGATAGGCATAAATTTGATCGATTCCTTCCGGCAATTCGATCGAGGTCGGATTTCGAATATCGACGCGAATTCCAAGCGTCCGCGCCAGTCTGCGCGGCGCGGCAAGATCGTCGAAGTCGAGAAGCATTTCCTCAAGCTGATACTGGACGCGGCGACCAGCGACGGGATCGTCCCAGACCTTGCCGAGTTCGGTGATCAACTCCGTGAGGGAGCCGCCGAACCTGTCCCAGCTGGCGGCCAATTGCGCTGGCACCGATAGGCTTCCTACCATAAGGCCATCGAAGGCCACCTTGGCGATGTCACGCGCCCACTTACGTCCGGCCGGGAGCGCGCGCAGGGGCTGAGGGCTGATCGAGCGGCGGCCGCTGCCGCAATCCGACGCGGCGTTCCATAACGCGAACCACGCGAGTGCTTCGGAAGCGGTGCGGCCGTCCGCCTCGATCGCTCCATTGGCGTGAGCCGACGCTGGGTGGTCGACCCGGGGGTCAGCAGAAAAGCCGCGGGCGAT
>NZ_RZSX01000016.1:0-19123 GCF_004023105.1 Mesorhizobium sp. M5C.F.Ca.IN.020.32.2.1
AGCGCAGGCAGAGCCGGAAGCGGCTGCCGCGGCGCAAGCAACTGCCGCAGCAACTGGCGAGGACGTCGAGCGGGCGCGCCCCACCCTTGGCGAGGTCGAAATCGACAAGGCGGTGGAAAAACTGATCACAACCGGGGCGGCGCGCGCCATATTCGTGTCGCCGGAAGGCGACGAAGCGGCCGCCTCGTCGGTGCTAGTGGCGCGTGAGGTCTCCGACGCCGGCCTGCGTGTGCTCCTGCTCGATCTCACCGCCTCGGGCGCCGCCTTACGGCCGATGCTGGACAGCGGGCTGTTCCCGGGGATTACCAATCTGCTCGCCTCCGAAGCGCAGTTCAGCGACGTGATCCACCCCGATCTCTATTCGGACTGCCACGTCATTCCCGTCGGCACTGCCGATCCGGTCCGCGCCATGCGCGCCGCCGACCGGCTGCCGATCATCATGCAGTCCCTGACCACCGCCTACGATCTGGTCGTGGTCGAATGCGGACCCGCCGACGCGCAAGGCATCAACCGCCTTGTCGGCGAGGGCGCCGAGGTCTTCCTGTCGCTGCTGGAGCCGAACGACGAGGTGGCGCAGGCCGCAGTCGAGCTGATCGAGAGCGGCTATCCCGACCTGACGCTGGTGACGCCGGTCGGCTATGAAACGCCAGGGACGCCGGTACCCGGGCGACGCTCCGCCGCCTGAGACGGGTTGGATAATTCTGCTCGAACGCTCCGGAAATCTCGGCAGCGGTCAGCTGTCGTCTTCGCCCGCGGCACGTGCTGCCTGTCCGGCCGTCTTGCGGCGCAGCATCTTGGTCAGCTTCCAGATCGTCGGGCTGTTCTTGACGAAGGTTTTCAGGCGCGCGCCTTGCCGCAGGACAAACACCAGCGCGCGGCCCTTCATCGTCAGCGGAATCAGGACCTCGAAATGCTGGGTCTCGATATCGCACCACAGTCGCTTGTAGGGTTCGTCGCCGACCGAGAAATCATAGACATCGAATCCCGTCTCGCAGGCTTCCTCGATGTTGTCGAAGAACAGAAAGTCGCCGGGGCTGGCATGGGCGAGGTCGTCGTCGGCGATCGCTCCGAACTCGCAGATCAGGCGTTTTCCCGAGCGGCTCGATCCGGTGACGGCGCGAAGCTTGCCGGCGACTTCGAGCCCATGCAACACGAAGGACGGCTTGTCGTCGGAAAGCGCTTCGACGAACAACGCGCTGAAGAAAGCACGAACCTCCGGCTCACCGAAGACGTTGGCGATGCACATCTTGCGGAAGCGGAACTCCTTCATCTCGAAAAACGCATCAAGCAGTCTGTTCGCCTCGTCCGCTGTCTGGGCCTCGATGCGGCGGTGGCTGCCGACGGCTTCTAACTTGCGCGCCTGCGAGCGGTGCCTCTTACGCCTGCGCTTGCCGCTCGCGCGGGAGAGCAGTGCATCAAAGCCTCCCGCCAAGTCGACGGCCAGCGACAGGTTGGGGCTTGGAAAATGCGGAAGCGAGACAAGCGGATTGGCAACGCCGTCGAGATCGGGCAGCAGCCGTTCCAGTGCGACGAGGTCGATGTCCGGCCGCGCCCTGGCGAGCGCCGCCAGCATCGAGCGGATTGCCGCGCCATCCGCCCTGGTCAGCCAATGCGGGTCGGCGGCGGCGAAATTGCCGTTGGCATGGCGACCGCCCATGAAACGGGCGACGCGGAACCGGCCGCTGCTGGTGACTTCCAGCGCCAACGAAAAAACCGGTCGGCCTTCAGCGTTCAGCGTCGCCAAAACAGTATCCGCTTCGGCATATTTGGCCCAGTTCAGGATCCAGGCCGGGCTCTGTGCCGGCGCGAACAGCGCCGAACGGCAGAACTCGGCATAGGCCGCAAGTGCCGCACCGTCGGCGACCGAGACCGACAGGCCAGGATGATCCGCTGGCAACGCGCGCGGCGCCGCCTCCATTGCTTCGAGCCGATTGCCGTCAAATGACGCGGTGGCGTCAACCATACCTCAATCCTTTAGGGCGTATTCACCGCGATTGGGGGCTCGCATAGGCATTCCGTGCTTGGATGAGCCTAGGCGCAAAAGGTGAATGAATGATCGACGGGGGCGAGGCAATCCGGAAACTGGCGCTCAACGTCGTCCGTTATACCGGTCTTGCTCCGCTGGCCAAGCCGTTCGTCGGCGGCATCGGCGCCATCCTGATGCTGCATCGGGTCACCGCCACGCCGGAAAAGCCTGATGGCGTCAACCGGCATCTCAACATCGCGCCTGAGTTCCTCGACGCCGTGATCGCCGACATGAAGGCGCACGGCTATACGTTCGTCACGCTGGACGAGGCGATCGAGCGCATCAAGGCCGGCGGCAAGGGTAGCCAGTTCGCGGCGATCACCGCCGACGACGCCTACCGCGACAACATGACCGAGGCGCTGCCGGTGCTGGAAAAGCACGGGGCGCCGGTCACAATCTATGTCGCGCCAGGGCTGATAAACGGCGCCGCCGATCTATGGTGGGAGGTGGTCGAGGACATCGTCAGCGCGCGGGACCGGTTGATTCTGACAACACCGAACGGTCCGGTGACGATCGACTGCTCGACCCCGGGCAGGAAACTGCAGGCCTTCGCGCGCCTGCACGACTATCTGACGCTGGACGTCCGCGAGGAGGACCAGCGCGCGGTGCTGCGCGAATTGACGCGGTCGAACGGTATCGAGTTGGGCGCGCGCCAGAGCATGTTGATGAACTGGGACGAGATCCGCGCCATGGCAGGGCATTCGCTGGTGACGATCGGCGCGCACACCGTCAATCATCGCAATCTGAAGCGGCTTTCCGAAGCCGATGCGCGGCACGAGGTCGAGGACGTCAGGCGCATATTGCAGGCCGAACTCGGCGAGGCGCCGCGCCATTTCGCCTATCCTTATGGCTATCCCAGTGCCGTTGGCGACCGCGAAGTCGGCATTGCCCGCGACGCCGGCTATGCCTCGGCGGTGACGACACGCCACGGCGTGCTGCGCGCCGAACATGCCGATTTCCTGCAAGCGCTGCCGCGCATTTCGGTCAACGGTCGCTATCAGAGCGTTGCCCATATCCGCACGATGCTGTCGGGTGTGACGACGCCGCTGGCCAATGCCGGCAAGATGCTTGTCACCATCTAGTGGTGAAAGTCCGGCAAGAACCGACCCCTTGAGGACCATCTCTGATGGGAGGTCAAGGGAACGTCGTGACCAGAAGGCGACATATGTCTGGACCGTCGGTAGGTCTCGTCAGGGTGGAAACCGGAAGTTCGACGCGAACCCAACAGAGAGCTCGCCGGCTGTTCACAGCTGCTCTACGCGCACAGTCCTCGGACAACCCGGCCAGAGAACTATCCTTCCAGAAGCGACGCGGGATCAAGGGACGTCGCCTGGCCGGACGTGACGCGCAGGAGAGGGCATCTTTGCAAACGCGACGATCACTCCGGCACGCCGGCAATACCCAACGCCTCGACGTAGCGCTCGGCGAACACCTTGTCCCGCCACGGGTTGATCTGCCTCTGCAGGCCGAGCGTGTAGGTCGGGAACGCCTCCATCAGCCGCCGCGCCGCCGCCTGCGCTTCGTCCGGCCGATTGAGTTTGACCAGCGCCATGATCACCACCCGGTGCGAGGAGCCGTAATTCGGCATCTCGCGCAGCGCTCGTTCTCCCCAAGCCAGCGCTTCCTCGTAGCGTTCGAGCATCAGGTAGCTCATCCCGATGCCGGAGAGCGCGATGCCCTTCTCTGGGTCGACCGGGCTCAGCCGCATTGCCCTGTGGAAGTGCTCGATCGCGACGAGTGGGCGGCCGGAATGGGCGTTCACCCAGCCGCTGCCCGTATAGCCCTGCGCCGAATTGGGGTTGAGGAGCAGGGACCGTTCGATCGTGTCCAGCGCCGTCTCGTAATCCTTGGCGCTGTAGGCGATCACCTGCGAAGCGAAACGCAAGCTTGTCGGGTCGTCTCGCGCGTCCGCCAGCACCTCGCGGGCCATGCGCACGGCGACGCGAATATCGTCGGGCTCATGCCAGCACTGACTCACGGACAGGCTGCGGATATAGGCACCGAGTGCCTTCGCCAGGGTGAAGCCTGGGTCGATGCTGAGCGCCTCGTTGGTGAGCCGGCGCACGTCGGCAAAGCCTTCGCGCGTCATGCTGTAGAAGCGCGGCAGCGCGCGAAGGTAGAGGTCGTAGGCACCGATGTAGACGGTCGGCTTCATGCGCGCCTGCTTGATCTCCTCCAGCCGGATGCTCGGCTCGACGGCGCCCACGACGCTCTCGGTTACCTTGTCCTGCAGGTCGAAGATGTCGCTCACGTCGCCCTCGAAGCGGTCGGCCCAGACATGGTGTCCGCTGATCGCGTCCACCAACTGCCCACTGATGCGCACGCGCGATCCTGCTCTGCGGATGCTGCCTTCGAGCACGTAGCGGACGCCCAGTTCGCGCCCGACCTGGCGCAGGTCCACCGCTCGGCCCTTGTAGGTGAAGGACGAGTTGCGGGCGATCACGAAGAAGGAGTTCACCCGGCTCAATCCCGTGATGATGTCCTCCACCAGTCCGTCGGCGAAGTATTCCTGGTCGGGGTCGCCGCTCATGTTGGTGAAAGGCAGAACCGCGATCGAGGGTTTCGCGGGCAGGGGAGGCGGTGCAGCCACCGAGGCGCTGGGGTCGGTCTCGACGCGATAGGGGCGCACAGGCCGCTCGATGTTCTTGAGGCGCAGGTCGCCGAGCAGCGTGAAGCCGCCGTCGAGCTTGCCCTGAAGGTGGTCGTAGGCGGTGCCCGAGACGACCACGGCGCCGGCATCGGCGATGCTTTCGAGGCGGGCGGCGATGTTGACACCGTCGCCGTAGAGGTCGCCGTCCTCCTCGCAGACCACGTCGCCGAGATTGACGCCGATGCGGAAGCGAATCCGCTCTTCCTCGGGCGTCTCCGCCTCGTGTTCTGCCAAAGCCTGCTGGATCGCCATCGCCGAGGTCACCGCGTTGACGATGCTCGCGAACTCGCACAGCATGCCGTCGCCGGTGAGCTTGACGATCCGGCCCTGATGCTCGGAGACCAGCGGTTCGAGGAGGTCTTTGCGGTATGTCTTGAGCCGCTCGAGCGTGCCGCGCTCGTCGCGCTCCATCAGGCGCGAATAGCCGACCACGTCGCAAGCCAGGATCGCTGCGAGGCGGCGCTGCGCGGTCATTGCACCGCCCGGCCAGGCGCGCGCACGCGGGCTGCCTCGCGCCAATGCCCCGCCAACTTCCAGACGCTCAACGTGCATGGCATCCATCTTTCCCAGCCGCCGCCCGTCGCCGATTCAGAACGGAGAACGCAGCTTGACCTTGCCTTCACGAGATTTCGCTATCCCGCTTGCGAGGCGTGGAGCGATCCAGTCGCCGCGCTAACAGCCAACCGGCGACACGCCCACGCAGCCTCTGGGGACCCTGACACGCACTCCCAGAAGGCCGGTGATATTTGCTGCCCTTGGTAACCGGGTGACGCCACCGTGGCGGTGCTTTTGTCACCGCGATGTAACAGCGAGATGCCCTACGAACGCGCGCATCGGACATCACACCAACGTTCGCGCTTAGAGGTGCTGAGGTCGGAAAGTGGCGCTGCCTGCGCGTTCCGATCGGCGACACGGAAGGCAGAAAACCACCCTGAGCTACCCTACACGTCGGGTAGCAAGCGTCAGGCTTTCACCATCTAGCGGCGGCGGGCGAGCCTCAATTCTTCGGCCGCGGCGGCTCCAGGATCAGCCACTTGATGATGCCCATAGCCGGCAGCACCCACAGCATGCCGCTGAGCAGGAAGAACAGAAAATGCGCCAACGGTCCCGATTCTGCCAGCTGGGCAACCGCCACGATCGATGCGACCAGTGCGTAGACGATGACCAGCGCCACCAGCAGGAAGGTTCCGATCAGCTTTTTCAGGCGAATTGGCATTTCGCGATCCCGTTGATCCCTATCGCTTAGGCCCAACGGAAGAGGCACGCAACCCGCAAGAAGCGGCGCGACGGCGTGCCGCGCTGTCCGGTCTTGCCAGCGGGATTGCGATGGTCCACCAATCCGCGACTGCAACCTGCCGGGACAAGCCTATGGCTGCCATATCAGCTGCCGCGCCTTTCGTGGCCCGCGACCGCGACCTGCGCAACCGGGCGCTGGTGCGTGGCTGGCTCTACGTCGTGCTTCTGGTGCTGTTTGTACTGGTGCTGGTCGGCGGCGCCACCAGGCTCACCGAGTCCGGCCTGTCGATCACCGAATGGAAGCCGATCCACGGCATCATCCCGCCGCTCAACGACGCCGAATGGCAGGAGGAATTCCAGCGCTACCAGCAGATCCCGCAATATGCCGAGCTCAACAAGGGCATGAGCATCGAAGCGTTCAAGTCGATCTTCTGGTGGGAATGGGTGCACCGGATCCTGGCGCGCGGTGTCGGCGTGGTTTTCGCCGTGCCGCTGGTGTTTTTCTGGGCGACGCGCCGCATCGAACGCGGCCTTCGGCCGAAACTATCAGGCATTCTTCTTCTCGGCGGCCTGCAGGGCGCGATCGGCTGGTGGATGGTGGCGTCCGGACTGGTCGACCGGGTCTCCGTCAGCCAATACCGGCTGGCAACGCATCTGACGCTGGCCGCGCTGATCTTCACCGCGACCATGGTGGTGGCGCGCGGGCTCGCGCCTCATTCCGAACCGTCCGCCGACCGTTCGACGCAGCGTCTGGCCGGCTTTCTGGTGCTTTTGGCGCTGATCCAGATCTATCTCGGCGGGCTGGTCGCCGGGCTCGACGCCGGCCTGAGCTACAACACCTGGCCGCTGATGGACGGCAAGCTCATCCCCGGCGATCTGATGATCCTCGAGCCGGCATGGCGCAACTTCTTCGAGAGCCCGAAGACGGTTCAGTTCATCCACCGGCTCGGCGCCTACGCGATCTTCGCCGCAGCACTTTGGCACATGATCGCGACACACCGCCGCCAGCCAGGCACGACGCATGCGCACCGCGCGACGTTGTTGTTTCTGCTGGTGCTGGCGCAGGGGTTGATCGGCATCGGCACGCTGCTGATGCACGTGCCGCTGCACATGGCGCTGACGCATCAGGCATTCGCGCTTGTCCTGCTAGGGTTTGCTGCAGCGCATTGGCGCGGCACCAAGGGCGCTTATCCGCTGCCCAACCAGATCGCCGTCAGGGGCTGAGCCGCACCGTCCTGATCGCCGTGGCAATGGACAATTCGCGGCCTTCCTCGATCGCGTTGCCGTCCTCATGGTGCCACGACGCCGACAGGCAGCCATAGGCGATGGCATGATCCAGGATGGCTGGCGGCGTTTGGCCGAGCGTTCTGGCGAAGATCTCAGCCATGTGGGCAATCCGCCGGGGATCGCTGCAAAGGTCGTCGCGGTCGAGCGGGTTGTAAAACATGTTCGCCGCATCGAAGCCGGGATCGCCGAGAACGCCCTTTGGGTCGATCGCCAACCAGCCGCGCGGTCCCTGCATGATATTGTCGTGATGCAGGTCGCCATGCAGCGGCAGCACGTCGACAGGATCGGCCAACAGCCGTTCCGCGGTCGCAGCCGCTTCGACGTAGAGGCTTTTTTCGCCGGCGTCGCGATCGATCTTCGCCTTCTTGAACAGACTGGAAAACCGTACCCGCAGCGGCTGCAGATCCGGTGGCGCAGGGTGGTCGGATGGCGAGAACAGGTTTGCCATCACCTCGGCCGCGATTGCTGTGGCGGCATTGTCTCCCTGCTCCGCGAGAACCTGCGACAGCATCCTGTCACCGGCATATTCGAGCAGCATGCAGTGGCCGTCGCTGCCGAGCAGCTGCACTGCGCCTTCGCCACGCCGCCAGGCGAGAAAATGCTCGCCGCGCAACTCGTCTTCGACATCGTCGAAGGGTTTGAGGGCCTTGACGATCGCCGGCGCGCCGTCCGCGCAAACAACCTTCCAGATGCGGCTGCTGAACGTCTCGGCAATCAGTTCTGGCGCGCTGACCTTCCAGCGTTCTGGAAATGTCGGAGCGTCCATTCAGGGCTTGAGGCCGAGCATCAGATCCATGTTCTGCACGGCAGCACCCGAGGCGCCCTTGCCGAGGTTGTCGTAGACGGCGAACAGCAGCGCCTGGGCCCTGTCGTCATTGGCCAAGACATAGAGCTTCATCCGGTTGGTGCCGTTGTAGATTTCGGGATCGATCTCCGGCACGCGTTCAAGATGCACATAGGGCGCCACCTCGACCACGCCGCCATCTATCGCGGCGAAATGGTCGGCAATCGCCGCATGAAGCTCGGCGCCCGTCGGTACATAGTCGAGGCCGCCGAGCTGCAACGGCACCACGGTGATCATGCCTTGCGCGAAATTGCCGACCGCCGGCTGCATGATCGGGTCATGCGACAGCTTCGCATAGGTCCTGAGCTCCGGCACATGCTTGTGCTGCAGGGTCAGCCCGTAGGGCAGGAATTCCGAGGCATCCTCGCCCTTGGCGACATAGTCCTCGATCATCGGTCGGCCGCCGCCCGAATAGCCCGAAATGCCATTGACGGTGACCGGAAAATCCGGCGGCAACAGCCCGGCTGCCACCAGCGGCCTGAGCGTCGCGATCGGGCCTTGCGGCCAGCAGCCCGGATTGGCGACGCGCTTCGCCGAAGCGATTTTCCGCGCCTGATCCTTGTCCATTTCGGCGAAGCCGTATTCCCAACCTTCGGCGACGCGATGCGCGGTCGAGGCGTCGATGACCCTTGTGGTGTCGTTGGTGATCAGCGAAACGCTTTCTTTTGCGGCTGCATCCGGCAGGCACAGGATCGCGACGTCGGCGGCGTTGAGGAACTCGGCTCTAGCTGCCGGTTCCTTGCGGCGCTCGGTCGGGATGGAGATGATCTCCAGGTCGCCGCGTTCGGCAAGCAGCGCCCTGATCTGCAGACCGGTGGTGCCGTGCTCGCCGTCGATGAAGATTTTCGGTTTCATTGCCTGCCTGAATTCCCTGATACTTCGAAGTTATATGCCACTTGCCTGATTCAATGCGGCGACGGCCTGATTGCCGCTGTTCAGCTCTTCGAGTCGAGCCTTTCGTTCCGCCAGGAGCCCGAGATAATGCATAGCGACTGTCGACCCGGCAATTGCCGTTATATCGGCGTGATCATAGGCCGGCGCAACCTCCACGACATCGGCGCCGACGATATCGACCTGATTGATCTGGCGCAGCACCGACAGGATTTTTGCCGAGGACGGCCCGCCGGCGACCGGGGTGCCGGTGCCGGGCGCGAAGGCCGGGTCCAGGCAATCGATATCGAAGGTGACGTAGGCTTTTTTGCCGCCGGTACGATCGACGATGGCATAAGCGATATCGGACGCGCGCATTTCCTCAACTTCGTGGCCGTACAGGATCTTGATGCCGAAGGTTTCGGGCGCATGGGTGCGGATGCCGATCTGGATCGAGCGGTCGGGGTCGACAATCCCGTCCTTGACCGCGCGGCCGACGAAGGAGCCGTGGTCGATGCGCTTGCCGTCGTCCGGCCAAGTGTCCTGGTGGGCGTCGAACTGCACGAGGGCAAGTGGGCCGTGGATGGCGGCATGCGCCTTGAGCAGCGGCCAGGTGACGAAATGGTCGCCGCCGAGCGATAGCAGGAACGCGCCAGATTTCAGGATCTTTGCTGCCTCGCGCTCGATCGTCCCCGGAGTCTTCTGGTGATTGCCGCTGTCGAGCAGGCAATCGCCATAGTCGACCACGGCGAGATATTCGAACAGATCGCGCGAAAACGGATACTGCGGATCGTTGTCGAGGATGGTCGAGGCGCGGCGAATCGCCTGCGGCCCGAAGCGCGCGCCCGGCCGGTTGGTGACGGCGGCGTCGAAGGGGATGCCCCACACCACCGCGTCCGCGCCCTTCACGTCCTTCGTGTATTTGCGTCGCATGAACGACAGCGCGCCGGCATAGGTCGGCTCGAAGGACGCACCCGTCCTGGCCCGGGCGGTGAAGGCGTGGTCGATGTTGCTGTTCGGCATGAAGCGATCTCCTGAGCGTCGAGGCGCAACCTTATTGGATATAATTCTCAGAAATGCGACCCCTTCCGAGGCCATGGCCATTCGAGCCCGGTCACAAATTCTTGCTTGCCGGGTGAGCCCGCATGGCCAACCAGGAATTGCTTAGGTAAGCATCAATGCAACCGTAAGTAGACATCCGCCTCCGCATGGGATGGTGTCGGCCGCGGAGCGGACCAGATATGGGCGCGCCAAGCATCTCGGCAAGCTGATTGCCGGCGACCTGCTGATTGCCGGTTCGAGGTTTCAGAACGGCCGCTCCAGCCGGCATTGACCGGACTTCCGGCATTTGCGAAGCCGGCTTTGTTCACCAGGCTGTCACGTGTGTCGCTTAACCGGGTTTGCATCCGGTACGGAGCGATTCTCATGCGAACGACCTGGCTGAACCTTCTGCTTGCCGCCGCCTCGGTGCTCTTCACAGGCACGGCATCGGCAGGCGAAACACGCGCCAGACAAATTCTCGACCGTTTCGAACACGCCAACCAGTGGCGCGACCATGTCATGGTGGCGGCACACCGCGCCGGCAGTATGCAGGCCCGCAAGACGCTCTATGCGGAGAACTCGATCGCCGCCGTCGAGGCATCGATCGCGCTGGGTGCCGAAATCGTCGAGGTCGACGTCAGGCGCTCGAAGGACGGCCAGTTCGTCGTCATGCATGACAGCTGGCTCGACCGCACGACGAATTGCAATGGCGAGGTGATCAAGCGCACGCTGGCCGAGCTCAAAACCTGCAGACTGGTGATCGAAGGCACCGGCGCTGTCACCGATGAGCCGGTTTCGACGCTGCGCGAAATGCTGATGGCGACCAAGGACAGGATACTCATCAACATCGACAACAAGCTCGATGTCGACAGCCTGGCCGGCATGATCGCAGTCGCGCGCGATCTGGGCATGGCCGAACAGGTGATCGTCAAGGAGAACCTGTGGAATCCGGCCAGAATCACCACTGTCAAAGCCGCCATGGGCGCGATCGGCAGTGGTTTCCAGTTCATGCCGATTATCGCCGATGACGCGGTTCGCGACGCCGGTTTCGCCGAGAAAGTCAGCGGGATCTTTTCGCCGCGCGCGGTCGAGATGATCAACTGGCGCGCGGGATCGGAGACGCTGACCGACACCGGCGGTCCGCTGTTCAGCCCCCGTATGCGCGCGGCGGCGATAAGGGGCGACTGGCACATCTGGGCCAATACCTACGCTATCGTCAATAAGCCGGGCGGCTTCCTTGCCGGCGGTCGCGGCGACGAGTTGGCGGTGCTCGCCAGTCTGCCGCGCGAGACGTACGGCTTCTGGGCCGAGCGCGGCGCCACCATCATCCAGACCGACGAGCCGAAAGCGGCGATCGACTGGCTGGCAGCGAACGGCTACCGCGTGCCTTATTCTGATGAGACGCGGCCGGCGGAGCCGGCGAACACCGCAAGCATCAACTAGACTGGATCGGAGCGGGGGCAAGGGAGCCGCTTCCCTGGATGGTCGCCAGCCCGCTGTCAGGCGGCCATCGCTACTCCGTCCAATTCCCTGGCGACATCCTCCGGCAGATCGAGTTCGGCTGCGGCAAGGTTCTCAATGAGATGTGCGACCGATGAGGTGCCGGGAATGAGCAGGATATTGGGCGCGCGACCGAGTAGCCAGGCGAGGGCGACCTGCATCGGTGTGACGCCGAGGCGCTGAGCGACGCCGGATAGGGTAGACGACTGCAGCGGGTTGAAGCCGCCGAGTGGAAAGAACGGCACATAGGCGATGCCGTCGCGGGCGAGTTTGTCGATCAAGACATCGTCGCCCCTGTGCGCCAGATTGTATTGGTTCTGCACGCAGACGATCTCGGCGATCCGTCGCGCCTCTTCGATCTGTGCTGACGTGACATTGCTTAGCCCGATGTGGCGCACAAAACCCCGTCGCTGCAGCTCGGCCAGCACAGTGAGCGGCGCCTCGATCGATCCTTCGGCGGGCCCATGCGCGTCGAACATGATCCTGAGATTGACCACGTCCAGCACATCGAGCCCGAGATTGCGCAGATTGTCGTGCACCGCCTGGGTCAGCGCTTCGGACGAGAAGGCGGGGAGCCACGAGCCATCCGCGCCGCGACGCGCACCGATCTTCGTGACGATCGTCAGATCGTCGGAATAGGGCGCGAGCGCCTCGCGGATCAGCAGATTGGTGACGTGGGGGCCGTAGAAGTCGCTGGTGTCGATGTGGTTCACCCCGCGCGCAACGGCTTCGCGCAGCACGTCCAAGGCTGCGTCGTGATCTCCAGGCGGACCAAAGACGCCGGGTCCTGCGAGCTGCATGGCGCCGTAGCCGAGCCGCTTCACGGTGCGGTCGCCGAGAGTGAACGTGCCGGAAAAGTCGATGCTGGACATAGTCTATCTCCGTTCAAAGATGACGCTGAGATAGGCGCTGTCCGATCTTACGATAATTGGCTACATTCCGCACGGGCTGTACGGAATATCGAACAATGAAGATCGATCTCGGAGACCTGAACGCCTTCGTGGCCGTGGCGCGGGCCAAGGGTTTTCGCGATGGCGCCCGCGCGAACGGCGGCAGCGCGTCGGGCTTGAGCGAGGCGGTGCGCCGGCTCGAGACGCAGCTCGGTGTCAGGCTGCTCAACAGGACGACCCGCAGCGTCGTCCTGACAGAAGCGGGTGCGAGCTTGCTGGCCCGGCTCGGTCCAGCCTTAACCGAGGTCGAGGCAGCACTTGACGTTGTGAACGGCTTCCGCGACCGGCCGGCAGGTACGTTGCGCCTTAATGTGCCGGTCAGCGCGGCGCGGCTGGTGCTGCCCCGCATAGTTCCGCGGTTCCTCGCCGCCTATCCCGGCATCCGGCTGGAGGTGATCGCCGAGGAGAGTTTTGTCGATGTGTTGGCGGCGGGGTGCGATGCCGGGATCCGTTACGATGAGCGGCTGGAACAAGACATGATCGCGGTGCCGATCGGGCCGCGCGTGCAGCGCTTCGCCACCGCTGCCAGCCCCGCCTACCTTGATCGCCAAGGCCGGCCTGAGCACCCGCGCGATCTTCTCGGCCACGCCTGCCTGCGCGGCCGCTTCGCCAGCGGCGCGATGCCGCTTTGGGAATTCGAGCGAGACGGCGAGGTGGTGCAGGTCGATCCGGCGGGGCCGCTTCTCGTGACCCTGGGCGGGGCGGCCGATCTCGCCGTCGATGCAGCCATTGCCGGTACCGGCATTGTCAGCCTCTTCGAGGACTGGCTTCGCCCGCATTTCGAAAGCGGTGTGCTCGAACCCGTCCTCGAACCCTGGTGGCAGAGCTTCTCGGGGCCGTTCCTCTATTATCCCGGCCGGCGTCTCGTGCCGGCTCCACTGCGCGCGTTTATCGACTTCATCAGGGCATCGGCCGATCGATCCCGACATTCAGCGAAGTCGGCACAAAGAAAAAGGCCACCCGAAGGCGGCCTTTGACCTATGCGGCTGCGTAGAGCTTAGCGCTTGGAGAACTGGAAGGAGCGGCGGGCCTTCGCCTTGCCGTACTTCTTGCGCTCGACGACGCGGCTGTCGCGGGTCAGGAAGCCGCCCTTCTTGAGCACGGCGCGCAGCGCCGGCTCGTAATAGGTCAGCGCCTTGGAGATGCCGTGGCGCACGGCACCGGCCTGGCCGGAAAGCCCGCCGCCGATGACCGTGGCGACGATGTCGTACTGGCCGGCGCGGTTGGCGGCGATGATCGGCTGGTTAAGGATCATCTGCAGGACCGGACGTGCGAAATATTCGGCGAACACCTTGTCGTTGACGACGATCTTGCCAGAGCCGGGCTTCACCCAGACGCGCGCGATGGCGTTCTTGCGCTTGCCGGTGGCATAGGCGCGGCCCGACTTGTCGAGCTTCTGGACATGGACGGGTGCAGCCGGCTGCGTGTTGGTGTTGCCGGTGGCAGTTCCGAGTTCTGCGAGCGAGGAAAGCTCAGCCATTTTACGAAACCTTCTTGTTCTTGGCGTTCAGCTTGGCCACGTCGAGCGTGACGGGCTGCTGGGCGACATGCGGATGTTCCGTGCCTGCATAGACGCGGAGATTCTTCATCTGGCGACGGCCGAGCGGGCCACGCGGGATCATGCGTTTGACGGCCTTCTCGACGACACGCTCGGGAAAACGGCCCTCGAGCAGCTGGCGCGCGGTGCGCTCCTTGATGCCGCCGGGATGGCCGGTGTGCCAGTAATAGACCTTGTCGGTGAATTTCTTGCCGGTGAACACCACCTTGTCGGCATTAATGACGATGACGTTGTCGCCGTCGTCGACATGCGGGGTGAAGGTGGGCTTGTGTTTGCCGCGAAGATGATTGGCGATGACAGTGGCGAGACGGCCGACGACGAGACCCTCGGCGTCGATCAGCACCCACTTCTTCACCACATCCGCAGGCTTCTGCGAAAAGGTTGCCATGAATTGTTGCTTTCGGTTCGGACCTTCCCCATCGACGAATGACAAGGAAAGGCGTTTCTTGTTGCTTGGATTGACCGTGAGCGCTTGCCCGCCGCCAATAACAAAACGGCGGCCTTGCGGGGCCGCTGCTTCGTGAAGGCTTATAGGGGAGGAGAGTTATGCAGTCAAGCTACTTTTCCCGTCATCATAAAAGGATTATTGTGTAAAATCAACGGGTTGTAGTTGAGGTATCATTATACCGCATTCGAATCCATCAAACTTGGTTTAGCGCCGGCCCGGAATAATTGCGGCCAGCAGCAGTTTGATGCCGACGGCGATCATGATCGCACCGGCCAGGCGTTCTTGCCAGACAAGAAAACCGGAGTTGCGTGCCAGCCAGGCGCCGACCGCACCTGAGGCGAAGGCTACAGCCCCCAGGACCAGAAGGCCCGTAGCCTTCATGGTGGTCCCGAGTACGACAAACTGCATCGCCGACGATCCTGTGGAGGCATGGACGAACTGCGGCAGCACTGCGAGCATGAAAACGAGTGCGGTAGGGTTGGTCAGGTTGCAGATCATGCCTTGCCAAAAGGCGCCCGCCAGGCCTCCCTCCTTGGCCGCGACGATGCTGTTTGTTTCCGCTTCGTTGCGCACGAGCAAGAACTTTGTCCCGATTGCAATGAGGTACGCCGCTCCGAGCACTTGCAGCAGGCCATACGAGATAGGCGAGGACGTGATTAGCGATGCAAGTCCCATTGCCAGCAACGGAATCTGGATCACGCCTGCGAAAACGCAGCCGGTCGCCGTTGCCAGTGCCGCCCGCCGGCCCTGTCCGATACCGCGGCTGATTACCAGAAGCATGTCCGGTCCGGGGCCGGACAGCTGATAGCCAAGCACTGCGACCAGGAACGCCAGATAGGTGGGAAGTTCGGGCATGTTTTTGCGGGTCTGATTGGTGCTGCGAACGTTTTGTCGGACGTTTCGTTCCGTTGGGTTCGCTTGGAACGAGCGCAAAACGTATTCGCCGGCAAATCAGGCTTGCGATTGAAAGCTCTTCCTCGGCGGGATCGAATAGGTTCCCGTGGCGTGGGCCACTGTGTGTCCGTCCGGTCCGGCGACGATGTCGATATCGAACACCATCAGGCTCTTGCCCAGCTTCAGGATGCGGCAATGGCCGTCGATCGGCCCGGCCTCGGCCTTGCGGACAAAATTGATATTGAGATTGGTGGTGACAGAAAGCGCATCGGGCCCGGCATGCGAAAGCACGCAGACATAGCCGCCTATGTCGGCCAGCGTGAACAGCGACGAGCCCGACACCGTTCCGCCAGGGCGCAAATGCCGCTCGCCGGCATTCAGCCGCACCGTGCAGCCGCCCGGAAACACGTCGATCGCCTCGTAGAAGGTGAACTGGTTGTTGAGCTGGGGATAGACGCTTTCCATCAAGGCATTGACTTCGGCCGCGGTTAGCACCGGTTTGAGGTTCCTCTGCTCGGCCATTATGTTCCTCGTTGATCGTGCTGATCTCGGCTTGCCGAATAAGGCGGCTGGGCCAATTGTTGCTCATGAGAAAACACGTCTGACGACTGTTCTTCAATCGGCAGCGTGCTAGTTCTTTTGTTCCATGGCCCGCGCATGCGATGCCGCTGGCCGATGAAGAGGTTGGAGAAATGGCTGAAATCGTCGCGATCAAGCCGGCTGTTGCCGAAGGTCCTGTCGTGGCGAGGCTGGACAAGGGCGTCCTGCGCCTCACGCTCGCTAATCCGCCGGCCAATGCCCTGTCGCTGGCGGTCATGGCGGCGCTGACGGCGGAACTCGACCGCGCGAAATCAGACAGATCCGTCCGCGTCATCATCCTGGCGGCCGCCGGAAAGGTGTTCTGCGCCGGCCACGATCTCAAGGAAATGACCGCGCACCGTGGCGATCCCGACCGCGGCAAGGCGTTCTTCGAGGAGACGTTTACCGCTTGCGCGGCGCTGATGCAGGCGATCGTGCGCCATCCCAGGCCGGTGATCGCCGAGGTCGATGGTCTGGCGACGGCCGCGGGGGCGCAACTGGTCGCGAGCTGTGATCTGGCGATCGCCTCGCATGAGGCGACCTTCTGCACGCCCGGCGTCAATATCGGCCTGTTCTGCTCGACGCCGATGGTGGCGCTGTCGCGCAATGTCTCGCGAAAGCACGCTATGGAGATGCTTTTGACCGGCGAGACGATCGATGCTGCGACGGCCAAGGAATTCGGCCTCGTCAACCGGGTCGTGCCGCGCGAATATCTGAATCAGATTGTCACCAAATACGCGCAAACCATTGCCGCCAAATCATCTTTGGTCGTGAAGACCGGCAAGGAAGCCTTCTACGCGCAGGCCGAGATGGGGCTTGCCGAGGCTTATGCCTATACCGGCCGCGTCATGGTCGACAACATGCTGGCGCGCGACGCGGAAGAGGGCATCGGCGCCTTCATCGGCAAACGCAAGCCGGAATGGACGGAGGAATAGACATGGAGCCCCGCATCTCCATTATCACCATCGCCGTCGACGATCTGGAGCGCGCCACACGCTTCTACGAGGCGATGGGCCTGACCCGCCATGCTGGAATCACCGATGGCGTCGCCTTCTTCCAGATGGGCGGCGTCATTCTCGGGCTGTTTCCGCGCGAAAGCGCCGAAGAGGATTCAGGCATCACCTTCGGCACGGCGCCGTCGGCGATCTACCTCGCTTACAACACCCGCTCCGACACGGAAGTCGATCACATGCTGGCGATGGCCGAGAAGGCCGGCGGTCGTATCGTCAAACCGGCCGGTCGCGCCTTCTGGGGCGGCTGGTATGGCTATTTCGCCGACACGGAAGGGCATGTCTGGGAAGTGGCGCACAATCCGGCTTTTCCGATCGCGGAAGACGGCAGCATCTCGCTGCCGGGCTGACCGCCGTCGCATGGCTCCTCGCAAGCAACTGACGCGGCTGAATGCGCCCTATCTCAAGCGCATCCTGATCGAGCCCAGCCGTGTCGCAGATTGGGAAAAATATCCCTGGAATCTGCCGATCTTCCGCAGCCACGATTTCGAACTCGAATTCACCACGCCGATCACCATCATCGTCGGCGAGAACGGCACCGGCAAATCGACGCTGCTCGAGGCGATCGGCGCGCTGGCCGGATACGATGAAGCCGGCGGCGGCAAGGGCTACATGCCCATCGACCACTCCCGCGCCATCGACAAGAGCGGCGCGGCGCTCGCCGCAACGATGCGCGGCCACTGGCTGCCAAAGGTCACCGCCGGCTGGTTCTTTCGCGCCGAATCTTTTTACTCCGTGGCGCGCTATCTCGACCAAGCGGCGCTGGATTCTGGTGCGGCGCCGCCCGATTTCCTGTCCTGGTCGCATGGCGAGGGCTTCATCCGCTTCTTCGAGGAGCGCTGCCGCCGGCAAGGCATCTACATCCTCGACGAGCCCGAAAGCGCTTTGTCGCCGACGCGTCAGATCGAGCTGATCAGGATGCTGCGGCGGATGGATCTATCAGGCACGGCGCAAGTGATCATGGCGACGCATTCGCCGCTGCTGATGGCCTGTCCCGGCGCGCGGCTGTTCCGCATCAGCCGGTTCGGCCTCGACCTGACCGATTTTCACGATACCGATCATTTCCGCATGATGCGCAGTTTCTGCAACGACCCGGATGGTTTTCTCGCCGAAGCTCTGTATGAGGACGTGGCATGAACCACGACGCCTACGACAATGCCTATATCGCCGGCATCCTCAATTCGGTGAAGACCATCGCCATGGTCGGCGCGTCCGCCAACGATGTCCGGCCGAGCTACTTCGTGCTGAAATACCTGCTGGGCAAGGGATTTTCGGTGTTCCCGATCAACCCCGGCCAGGCCGGCAAGGAAATCCTTGGCCGGATGACCTATGCCAGGCTCGCCGATGTTCCCGAGCCGATCGACATGGTCGACGTTTTTCGCGGCTCCACGGCAGTGCCGGGCGTCGTCGACGAGGTCTTGCGGCTCGATCGGTTGCCGAAAGTCATCTGGATGCAGCTTGGCGTGCGCCATGACGAGGCGGCGGCGCGCGCAGAGGCCGCCGGCATCAAGGTGGTGATGAACCGCTGCCCCAAGATCGAATATGGCAAGCTGTCGGGCGAAATCGGCTGGACCGGCGTTAATTCCGGCGTGCTGTCGTCGAAGAAGCCGCTGATGCGGCCGGGATTCCAGAGCTTCGGCGTTCGCCAGAAATAGGTAGTGAATGGTGAATAGAAGGATTTTTCTGGAAGGCGGGCAAAGCGGCATATGAGCCGCTTGCAATCAGGATGAGGCTGGCCGACTTTGCCATCACCATTCACCATTCACCATTCACCATTCACCATTCAGCATTCAGCATTCAGGGGAGGTATTCGATGACCCGCACGCCCGGTTTCAACACACTCGCCGTCCATGCGGGTGCCAAGCCCGATCCGGCGACCGGCGCGCGTGCCACGCCGATCTACCAGACGACCTCCTTTGTCTTCGATGATGCCGACCATGCCGCGTCGCTGTTCGGGCTAAAGGCCTTCGGCAACATCTACACCCGCATCATGAACCCGACGCAGTCGGTGCTGGAAGAGCGTATCGCGGCACTCGAAGGCGGCACGGCGGGGCTAGCCGTGGCGTCGGGCCATGCCGCGCAGGTGCTCGTCTTCCATAATCTGATGCAGCCCGGCGACAATTTCGTCTCCGCGACAAGGCTTTACGGCGGCTCGATCAACCAGTTCGGCCACGCCTTCAAGAATTTCGGCTGGCAGGTGCGCTGGGCCGACACCAACGAGATCTCGACC
>NZ_RZSX01001700.1:0-410 GCF_004023105.1 Mesorhizobium sp. M5C.F.Ca.IN.020.32.2.1
CCTGATGGATGGCGAAGACATCGGCTTCGTCGACGGTCGCCGGATTGATGCCTTGGTGGCTCTGCACATGCGACAGGGCCGCAAGTCGATCGCGATAGATCGCGGCGCGCTCGAAATCGAGAGCTTCCGACGCCTGCTGCATGGCGGCCGAGATTTCCGTCTTCACCTTCTGGCTGCGGCCGGACAAGAAGTCCTTCGCCTCGCCGACCAGTTCCGCATAGTCCTGATGCGAGACCTCGCCGGTGCAGGGACCAGCGCAGCGCTTGATCTGATAAAGCAGGCATGGCCGCGTGCGGTTCTCGTAGAACGAGTTGGTGCAACTCCTGAGCAGGAAGGCGCGCTGCAGGGAGTTGATGGTACGGCCAACGGCACCGGCCGAGGCAAACGGGCCGAAATAATCGCCTTTGCGC
>NZ_RZSX01001701.1:0-408 GCF_004023105.1 Mesorhizobium sp. M5C.F.Ca.IN.020.32.2.1
GCACAAGGCCGGTGCTGGTCGAGATCCAGGCGCTGGTGGCGCCGTCGTCGCTGGGCACGCCGCGCCGCGCCGTCGTCGGTTGGGACGGCGCCCGGCTGTCGATGATCCTCGCCGTTCTCGAAGCTCATTGCGGCGTCCGCTTTGGCACGCATGACGTCTATCTCAACGTCGCCGGCGGCTACCGTATCTCGGAGCCGGCTTCCGATCTGGCGGTAGCGGCCGCACTGGTTTCCTCGCTCACCGGCCTTGCCCTTCCCGCCGATTGCGTCTATTTCGGCGAAATCAGCCTTTCGGGCGCCGTAAGGCCGGTTGCGCATGCGCAGCAGCGCCTGAAGGAAGCCGAAAAGCTGGGTTTTGGAAGCGCGGTTCTGCCCTTGGGCAGCGAGGAACTTGCCGGCGGGATAGGGG
>NZ_RZSX01001702.1:0-406 GCF_004023105.1 Mesorhizobium sp. M5C.F.Ca.IN.020.32.2.1
GAAGCGCGCCCGCCACAAGAAGCAGTCGGGCGGCCATGGCCAGTTCGGCGACGTGGTGATCGAGATCAAGCCGCTACCGCGCGGCTCCGGCTTCCAGTTCACCGACACCATCACCGGCGGCGCCGTGCCGAAGACCTACATCCAGTCGGTCGAGACCGGCGTGCGCGATTATTTGAAATCCGGCCCGCTCGGCTTTCCGGTGGTCGATGTCGCCGTCAACCTGTCCGACGGCTCCTATCACGCTGTCGATTCGTCGGACATGGCCTTCCAGATGGCGGCGAAGCTGGCGATGAAGGAAGGCATGGCGGCCTGCTCGCCGGTGCTGCTCGAACCGATCATGAAGGTCGAGATCGTCACGCCGTCCGATGCGACGTCGAAGATCATCGCCCTGATCCCGCAACGGCGG
>NZ_RZSX01001703.1:0-405 GCF_004023105.1 Mesorhizobium sp. M5C.F.Ca.IN.020.32.2.1
GCGCCAGGCAACCGAGCGCCAGAAGCCCGATCACCAGCCCCCCCCCGCCAGCCGCGCCCGCCGCGAGCCCCTGCAGCGCGCCGAAAGCGAAGATCGCGCCGATCAGGAACGGCCCGATGGCCGGGAAGATCTTGCCCGTCGCGCTGTTGCGGATTTCGAGCGGCGTAGACATTTTTTCCCGCTCACCGTTCGGGCTTCAGCAAGGTCCAGATCCAGCCGACGAAGGTGAGGACCAGGAAGGGATAGCCGGCGGCGGGCAAGGGCGACGAGGTCGGCAGCAGAGGCGCGCCCCAGAGGATCATGCAAGCCGACACGACGAACAGCAAAGCCGCGATAACAGCGGTCAGCCGCATCCACAGAGCAAAAGTGTTCGGCGCGCTGACCATGACGAGCGCCGCCGCCCAG
>NZ_RZSX01001704.1:0-403 GCF_004023105.1 Mesorhizobium sp. M5C.F.Ca.IN.020.32.2.1
TCGCCCAGCGGCTGGCAGCAGTCACAAAGGCGGCGGTCTCGATCGGCTCGAAGCTCGGCTCGATGCCAAGACCCGACCTCATCATCGCGCGCAATCTGGAAATGCTGGCGCTTGCCCGACGTGCCAGATCGGCTTTCCAGGCGACGGTGCCGATCGTCTACGAGTGCCTCGACATTCATCGCCTTGTGCTTCGCGACGATTTTTTGGGCAAGGCGATGCGCGGCGCGGAACGCTATCTGGCCAGGGATGTAATGCTGCTGGTGACCAGTTCGCCGGCGTTTATCGCCAACTATTTCAAGCCGTTTGGGCAGATTGCCGCGCCGGTCGAGCTGCTCGAGAACAAATATTTCGAGCCTGCCGCGGTTGCGCTGGATGATCGCATGGTGGCGGATGATCCCTGTCT
>NZ_RZSX01001705.1:0-402 GCF_004023105.1 Mesorhizobium sp. M5C.F.Ca.IN.020.32.2.1
GGCCAGCCACATGGCACCGAAGCCGCTAGCAGCCATCTGTTGCAGCCCGCGCGAACGAACATTGGAAACCGCAAAACCGATCGCAATCGCCTGCAGTCCCGATAAGATTACAATCTGCCAAGAGCTCGATGAGATCGACTTCGGCGCGTGGTCGGGAAAGACTTTCGAAGAGTTGAACCAGGACGCCGACTGGCGGGTGTGGAACAGTCGGCGTCAGCAGGCGAGGACGCCGGGCGGCGAGACCATGCTGGACGTGCAGCAACGTGTCACCTCGCTGATGCAGCAGCTTCGCAAACGCTACCAGAACCAGTCCGTGGCACTGGTCAGCCATGCCGACGTGATCAAGGCCGCCGTCTGCAAGGTGCTCGGCTTGCCGCTGGGAGACTGTTTTCGCTTCGATAT
>NZ_RZSX01001706.1:0-345 GCF_004023105.1 Mesorhizobium sp. M5C.F.Ca.IN.020.32.2.1
CGCCGAGATTGCGCTCGCCCGCGCCGGCGGCTCGCCGAACGCCTTGCACAACAATTGTTCCGGCAAACATTCCGGCTTCCTCTGCACCTGCGTCCACGCCGGCATTGCGCATCGCGGCTATGTCAAGCCGGGACACGGCCTGCAGGACATGGTGCGCGACGCCATGCAGTCGGTGACGGGCGCTGTCCATGGTGTGGACCAGCGTGCCATCGACGGCTGTTCGATCCCGACCTATGCGGTGCCGCTCAGGAGCTTCGCGCTCGGCTTTGCCCGCATGGCCACGACATCAGGTTTTGGTCCCGAGCGAGCCAAGGCCGCGAGGCGGCTGCTGGCTGCATGCATGGC
>NZ_RZSX01001707.1:0-400 GCF_004023105.1 Mesorhizobium sp. M5C.F.Ca.IN.020.32.2.1
GCTGAACCTGGTCGTGGGCCATGCGATAGAGCGATTTCTGATAATCCGTCGGCTTGCCCGGCCCGCAGCGGAAGGTGCGCGAGAAGTCCGAGTAATAGCCGTAGCAGCCGATCGTATCGGTATCCAGCGCCAAAAGTTCGCCCGGCCTGATCTTGCGGCCGCTGGCTTCGTTGAACCACGGGTTGGTGCGCTGGCCGGAGGTCAAGAGGCGGGTTTCGATGAACTCGCCGCCTTGCCGGATCACTTCGTGATACATGATGGCGAACAGATCGTTTTCGGAAACGCCGGGTTTGATCGCCTCACGCACTGCATAGACGGCGGCCTCGGCGCCGGCCATCGACACCTGCAGGCATTTTACTTCCTCCGGCGTCTTCACTGCCCGCACGGCGAGAATTTCACC
>NZ_RZSX01001708.1:0-399 GCF_004023105.1 Mesorhizobium sp. M5C.F.Ca.IN.020.32.2.1
TTTCAACGCCGTGACGCGCGGGTCGTGCGGCACGAGCCGACTGGGCGCCTGCAGCCCGCCTTGAGCGTTGCGGCGGCTCCGCGAGAGCACCAGAGCTTCGCCGGCCTCCGCAGTGATGATCGCATAAGCCCGCCGGTCCTGTTCGGTGAGCGACTCGGATTCTAGGGCCTCGCGCGACAGGATGTGGCTCGGAACCAACGGATCATCGCCCGACCGCCGTGGCCAGGATCGCGTCGTCAGGCCGAGCAGGCGGACGAAGCGACGCGGGGCCGCTGCGAGATGACTCGCGGGACACCAGACCGCGCAGGCGCCCGCGTCGCGGCCATCGGGAAGACGAAGCTCCTGCAGCGAGAACTCAAGCGCCTCCGGCGGCGCGCGGCGCAGCGCCTCCACCCAGAG
>NZ_RZSX01001709.1:0-398 GCF_004023105.1 Mesorhizobium sp. M5C.F.Ca.IN.020.32.2.1
ACTGCGTTCGGCCGGCGCCCGCCTGGTGGTTGGCGCCGGTCAGGCGGCGTCTTGCAGCCTGCGCATCGCGGAAGGCAGGTCGAACAGGTTGTCGCAAACGAGATCGGCGCCAAGCTCTTCAACCGGAATTTGGGTGTAGCCGCCACGCAGCAGAATGATGGGCATGCCGGCGGCGCGCGCGGCAGCCACGTCGGCGCCGCTGTCTCCGACCATCAGCGCGTCACGAGGTTCGACCTGAAGCTGGTCGAGCGCCAGCAGCAGAGCGTCGGGCGCCGGTTTCAGGTATGTCACCGCGTCTCCGCCAACGATCGCGCCAAGGTGTTCCGTCAGCCCAAAATGCAGCAGGATTTCGCGAGCCGCCAACTGCGGCTTGTTGGTCACCACACCCATGGTTATTC
>NZ_RZSX01000170.1:0-9023 GCF_004023105.1 Mesorhizobium sp. M5C.F.Ca.IN.020.32.2.1
GGGACAAAGGTGATGGCTGACGAGAACGAGCTTGTCGGTCACCAGTCTGCCCGTCTCCGGGATGCCGGCGATCTTGCAGATTTCATGTTTCATGGCAGTGTCTTCCGATTATCGATGCAACTGCATCTATATAGATGCATCCGCATTAACCGTCAAGCTTGATGCAATTGCATCTATCACCTATGCTGCAAGCATGACGGAGAAAACCAGTCCTTCGCCCGCTGCCATCAAAGCCTGGGCGCGCCTGATGCGCGTTTCGCGCCAGCTGATGGAAAGATCTGAAGACGCGCTGAAGGACAGCAGCTTACCGCCGCTTGCCTGGTACGATGTGCTGCATGAGCTTGCCGAAGCGGGCGAGGGCGGCTTGCGGCCATTCCAGCTCATCGAGCGCACATTGTTTGCGCAATACAACATCTCCCGGCTGTTGGCGCGGCTCGAAGCGGACGGGCTGGTCGAGAAGCTCAGGGTTGCCGATGACGGGCGGGGACAGACTATCCGCATTACGGGGAAGGGGCGCGAGACGCGCCGCCGCATGTGGGCCGTCTACGGACGATCGATCGCGGAACCGGTCGGCGTCAGGCTTTCAGATGATGATCTCGACACCTTGTCGGCTCTGCTTGGGCGGCTGCGCCATCCAGCCGCCTTGGAGTAATGTGGCCTTTTGGCGCTGAAAAATCGTTGCAGCGACGTCAGACACTTCCCCACAGGAATGCCAGTGCCGCCAGCACGCCAAGCATGACGCGAACCAGATGCAGATTGCCCCATTTGACGATCAACGCCCGGGCTTGCGGGTTGGCGGCGGCCGCGTCCATCGCCTCCAGCAGTCGATTTGTCGGCATCATTGCGATCAGCGTCCATGGCCAGGGCAGGATGATCAGCACCGCCCCGACCAGATAGGCGAGATTGCCGGTCTGCCACCAGGCAATGACACCAAGAACACAGGCAACGACGGCGATCGACGCCTGCATAGCGGCGCCGCGTTTGTAGGAGGGCTGCCATTCCTGCAGCAGTGCCCTGTCATCGAGACGAAGCCGCGCCGGCTGCTCGGCAACGCTGACATAGATGGCGGCGCCCGCGAAAGCGGCGGTAACGGTCAATGCAAGCAGACCGACAAGCATCTTCCCTCCGTGACATGCCGTTTCAGTGGGGCCGTTCCAGTGGAGGCCGTCCGGCCTGGAATGCGTCAAAATGCGGAGATAGGGCTTGCACCGGGTCCGACAATACGTCATAGACAAGCCGAACCGTAACGTACGGTACGGCCCTGGCTGCCGCCGTTATCGAGCAGGAAAACAGCTTGTTGCAGGCAATCGTCGACGTCGACACCGGCGAAGCGCTGACGGGGCGGCAGAAAGCCGTGCTCGACGCCGCACTTCGCCTGCTGGTCGAGGAGGGCGATCAGTTGACCATGACCGCCGTGGCGCGGCGGGCGAGCTGTTCCAAGGAGACGCTCTACAAATGGTTCGGCGATCGCGACGGGCTGTTGACGGCAACGGTGCAATGGCAGGCCTCCAAGGTGCGGGTGGTGCCGGTCGACGGCAAGGGGCTTACCCTTGCTTCGCTGACGGTGAGCCTCGCACGCTTCGCTTCGGACTGGCTCAAGGTGATTTCGAGCGACACATCGATCGCGCTGAACCGCGTCGCCATTGGCCGTGCTGGCTCGGGGAACGACGATCTTGGCGCCATCGTGCTGGAGAACGGCCGCTTCGCGCTGGCCCGGCGCCTGAAGCCGGTGCTGGAGGCCGGCCGGCAGGCCGGGCTTCTCGAGTTCTCGGATGCCGAAACGGCATTCCGCACCTTTTTCGGGCTGGTCGCCCGTGACGTGCAGATCCGCCTGCTGCTCGGCGACCGGCTGGAACTGACTGATGCGGCAATCGGCGGCGATGCCGTCCGGGCGACGCAGCAGTTTCTCGCTCTTTACGGAGCAAAAACCGGGCCGCAAGGCCCCCTAGAGCCGGATGATTTCAGGTCAACTCGACCTGAAATCTGAATCCGGCTCTAAATCAAAGAGATAGAGCATGATGTTGTCCGAAAACCGCTTCACACTTTTCGGCATCATGCTCTGAATTCAAAAACGGGAAGGAAGAAAAATGCGTGTCTATTACGATCGCGACGCCGATCTCAATCTGATCAAGGGCAAGAAGGTCGCCATCATCGGCTATGGCAGCCAAGGCAGGGCGCATGCGCTCAATCTCAAGGATTCCGGCGTCAAGGACATCGCCATCGGGCTCAAGGCCGGATCGGCAACCGCCCAAAAGGTCGAGGCCGACGGGCTCAAGGTGATGAGCGTGGCGGAGGCCGCCAAATGGGCCGACCTGATGATGATGGCGACGCCAGACGAGCTGCAGGCCGACATCTACAAATCCGAGATCGCGCCGAACATCCGCGACGGCGCGGCGATCGCCTTCGCTCACGGCCTGAACGTGCACTTTGGCCTGATCGAGCCGAAGGCCTCGGTCGACGTGGTCATGATCGCGCCAAAGGGGCCTGGCCACACGGTGCGCGGCGAATACCAGAAGGGCGGCGGCGTGCCGTGCCTGGTCGCGGTCAACCAGGATGCTTCGGGCAATGCGCTCGACCTCGCTCTGTCCTATGCCTGCGGCGTCGGCGGCGGCCGTTCGGGCATCATCGAGACCAATTTCCGTGAGGAATGCGAAACCGACCTGTTCGGCGAGCAGGTTGTGCTGTGCGGCGGCCTGGTCGAGCTGATCCGGGCCGGTTTCGAGACGCTGGTGGAAGCCGGCTACGCGCCGGAAATGGCCTATTTCGAGTGCCTGCACGAGGTCAAACTGATCGTCGATCTGATCTATGAGGGCGGCATCGCCAACATGAACTACTCGATCTCGAACACTGCCGAATGGGGCGAATATGTTTCGGGCCCGCGCATCATCACCGCCGAGACCAAGGCCGAGATGAAGCGCGTGCTGAAGGATATCCAGACCGGCAAGTTCACCTCGGAATGGATGCAGGAATACCGCGCCGGCATGTCGCGCTTCAAGGGCATCCGCCGCAACAACGACAGCCATCAGATCGAGGAAGTCGGCGCCAAGCTGCGCGCGATGATGCCGTGGATTTCGAAAAACAAGTTGGTCGACAAGGCCAAGAACTGATCCGCAATTTCATCTTTGCGTAAGAGCCGGCGGAGCGATCCGCCGGCCCACGGTGCGAGGCCTTTGGGCCTGTGGGCCTCCGCCTCTATCTTACTTGCCGGGGCTGCACTGCTCGTCGGGGTATTCTAGGAGATTTTTCTCTCGCCTAACTTCGTCGACTGCTTAGAGGGCGCCGTTCAGGGGATTTAGCCGTAGTGCCAGTGGGGCTTTGGCTCGGTGCCGGTGAACATGATGCCGATGCGGTCCTCGCGGCGCCAGCGGACCACTGCCTTGTAGGCGATGCCGTCGGTCGGCACATAGAGCAGGAATTCGTCGGGCACGCGCGCGTCGATCGAGACCTTCAGTTCGGCGCCGCCGTCATGCATGTTGCGCACCGTGCAGGTGACCTCGGACCTGGTTATGCCGGTCAGGATCGTTGCGCCCTTGAAGACGCGCTGCCTGCGTTTGTCCCGGTTTTCCTCTTCAGCCATCGCGCATAATCCCTGGTGCGATCGGCAAGATAGTTAGGCCCGCCTGATAAACATAGCGTTATCATCGGCGGCGAAAACGATTTCGCGGTGCCCTGGCCGGGCGGAGTACAAGAGAACGATTGTGTAGACGAAAACGGCGCCGCGCGGCGCGGCGCCGTCTGGAGTTCATCAGTCGCTCCGCTCAGCTGTAAGGCGACCAGCACTGCTGGCGCGGACCGCCATAGGGCTGGAATGTGTTGTCCCAGGCGCGATACGACCGGTAGCGGTCGTAGCACCAGCGGACATGGGCGCTGGAAAGCCTTTGTGTGCGATACTGACGCCGAGGCGGGTAATAGCCCGGCCCATAGTAGCTCGGCCCGCTGTAATAGTTGTAGGCGGGCAGCCCGAGGCCGAGGCCGAAAAAGATCGCGGAATCGTTGAAATGACGGCGATGATGACGACGGTGGCGCCAGCGCCAGCCATCGTCGCGATCACGCCATCTCCAGGCTTCGTCGCGACCGCGCCATCTCCGATGATCGCCGCCGCCCCGCCACTCCCGGGTGCCGTGCCGATTGCGCCAGCGCCATTCGCTCAGCATCCGCCTGTCGTTGCCGCCGGCCCAACTCTCGCGGACCGGCACAATGTCGGGGGCGACGGCGTTGGCCGGCACCGGAAGGACAGGGTTGGCAATTGGGCCGGCAAGCGAGGGAGCCGTCAGGCCGGCCAGAAGACCCAGCGCCAGCAGCCCGGATCTGACAGAAAGAGAAAAGAGCGGTTTCATTGCACTCTCCAAGAAATTTCAGGCCCCACGCCCGAATTCCCCGAGGAAGAATGTCATTCATGGAACTTCGCGCCTGAACGGAGGATGAACGGAAAGGTTCCGTCAACCATGACGGGCAGGGCAGGCCCTTGTTTTCGGGCGCGCTTGTGGGCAAAGGTCACCGCCATGTCACTGCGCCTCGCCACCTTCAATGTCGAGAACCTGATGAACAGGTTCGATTTTTCCGGATACCGCAACCAGCTCAACGAAGATCGCACGCTGGCGCTCTTCGACATCCAGAGCGAGGCCGAATACAAGATGCTGGAGCAGGCGCGGGCGATTGCGCAATCTGACGATACGCGCCAGCTGACGGCATTGGCTATCGCGGCTACCCGCGCCGACATCATCTGCATGCAGGAGGTCGACAATATCGAGGCGCTGAAGGCTTTCGAATACGGTTATCTGTTCAAGATGGTCGGGCATGGCTACCGCCAGAAATACACTACCGCCGGCAACGATTCGCGCGGCATCGACGTCGCCGTGATGATGCGCAACGAGACCGCTCAGGGTCAGCCGATCGAATTCGTGCGCATGACAAGCCACGCCTATGTCACGTTCGAACAATTCGGCCTGCACACGCCGGAACTGGCAGCGCTTGGGCATCAGGCAAACCAGCGCATCTTCCGGCGCGACTGCCTGGAGATCGACCTGACCGTCGGTCGCGTGCCGCTGACGCTCTATCTGGTGCACTTCAAGTCGATGGGCTCGCCCCGCAACGGTGTCGACGGGCGCCAGGCGACAATGCCGCTGCGCATCGCCGAGGCGCAAGCGGTGCGCCGGATCATCGAGGAGCGTTTCGGTGGGGATCACGCCGCCGACAAGTACTGGGCGATCTGCGGCGACATGAACGATTATCGGCAGCGCGTGAAGATCTCCGGCGACGCCTTTGACGGCTACCGCTTCGAGGTGATCGATGAGAGCCAGTCCTGCCTCAACGTGCTCACCGCCAGCGGCTTTTGCGAGAATGCGGTCGAGCGGCGCCCGGAGATGGATCGTTGGACCTTATACCATACGCGCGGACCGCAAGAACGGCATCTGTGCCAGCTCGACTACATCCTGTTGTCGAAGGCACTGGCAGCCAAGAACGCGACGGCCGTTCCCGACATCATCCGCAACGGCCAGCCCTGGCGCACGATCTTTCCGGCGGGCCAGGAGGTGGACCGCTTTCCGCGTGCCGGCTGGGATCGGCCGAAAGCGTCGGATCATTGTCCGGTGGCGATCACCCTTGAAATGGCCTGAGGATCGCTCCGTTGAGCTTCGACCTGCCGCGCAACATCATCCTGCCGGTCGACGCCGTCGACGTCAGGCTCGAACCCGGCCCGCATCCGTTCGAACGCGATAATGCGCAAGCGATCGCCGAGAATTGGCGGCGCGAGACCGCAGCCAATCCGGCGTTGTTCGACGGCACCGTGGTGCTGCTTTCGGCGCTCAGCTATCGCGATAACAGCCTCGTGGGCCGCTGCCATGCGGTGCGCTACTCGGCCTTCATGCTTTGGCGCGGCAACCGGCAGGTGGCTGGGGCCGAGCACGCCTATGCCCATGCCATGCTGGTCGCCGGCGACAACGCGCTGGTAGCGATCCGCATGGCGTCGCACACGGTCAATGCCGGCCGCGTCTACTTCGCCGCCGGCTCGTTCGAGCCAACCGATTTCCGCGACGGCCTTGTCGATGTCGACTTCAACATGATCCGCGAGGTGCGGGAAGAAACCGGCCTCGACCTTGCCGGCGTGACACGCGGCAGGCGCTACTATGCCCTGTCGACGGCAACCGGCACCGTGATCTTTCGCCGCTATCGCGAGACGGCATCCGCCGACGAGGTCGCGCAGCGCATCAGTGCCTTTGTCGCCGCCGAAGCAGAGCCGGAAATCGACGGGCCTGTTATCATCCGCAATGCCGATGACCTGCCGGACGGGCTGATGCCGCATATGAAGCCACTGATCGAGTGGCATTTTGCCGGCAAGGACTGACGCATCGGCCCGAAATCGGAAAGCACCATGCAAAGATTAAAAGTGTTAGAGCGTACTTTGTGCGTCCAAGTGGACGCAGGTCGCTCTAACGACGCATTTTGTTTTCGATGGCTTTGCGGTCGTTGCGGGCGGCGACGAAAAACAGCATGACGCCGATCCCCAGCAGCGCACCCATCGCCGTTCCCATCATCTGACCAACAACCTGCTGGAAATCGGCGGTGACATGATCGGGGTTGGCCATGCCATAGCTGGCCAAGTACCACCAAAGGCCCGCCAATGCGGCCTCGATGATCACCGTCACCAGAATCACACGCTCTTTCTTGCTCATCCCACTATTCCCCCATATCCCCAAGGCGATTGCTACCACCGCGGATTGTTTCGCGACAGGGGGAGGCGACGGCAGCGTCAAAATTTTGGGGGACATCTGAAGGCGGCGCGCGCTCCGCCGCGCTATTCATGCCTCAGCGCGTCGATCGGATCGAGCCGCGCGCCACGGAGCGCCGGGAAGAAACCGAACACCATGCCGATCAGCGCCGAGAAACCGACTGCGAGCAGGATTACCGCCGGGCTTGGCGCGAAGGGGATGGTCAGCGTCAGCGAGGCGAGGCCGGCCAGCGCCAGGCCGATCAGGATGCCGATGATGCCGCCGAGCAGCGACAGCACGGTCGCCTCGACCAGGAACTGGATGAGGATGTGCTTTTCATGCGCGCCGATGGCCAGCCGGATGCCGATCTCGCGGGTGCGCTCGGTGACCGACACCAGCATGATGTTCATGATGCCGATGCCGCCGACCAACAGGCTGACGCCGGCGACCGCACCCAGCATGCCAGTCATCGTCGTGGTGGCGCTCGCCATGGCGTCGGCGATCTGGGTCATGTCGCGTATCGAGAAATCGTCTTCGCGGTCGGGCGTGATGCGGCGTGTGTCGCGCAAGATGTCCTCGACGCGCGGCAGCAGCTCGGTCGGCGGCGTCCGGTCGTCTGCGGCGACGTAAATCGAGTCGATGTCGCGGTTGCCGGCGATGCGGCGCTGATAGGCGGCGAGCGGCATCAATACGACATTGTCCTGGTCCTGGCCGAAGCCGGTATAGCCCTTCGGCTCGAGCAGGCCGATGATCTTGCAGGATGTGCGATTGACGCGAATGATCTCGCCTTCGGGGTCGCCTGCGCCGAAAAACTGCTGGCGCACCGTTTCGCCGATCAGGCAAACGCCGGTACCCGAGCGGGTCTCCGAATCGCTGAACGGGCGGCCTGAAACCAGCTTCCAGTCGCGCGCAACGAGATAGGCGCTATCAGTGCCGGTGACACCCGATGTCAGGCTCTCGGTGCCGAAGATGACGCGGACCTGCTTTTGCGAGGCAGGTGAAATGGCGCGGGCGCCGCTCAGATGGGTGACGAGCGCGGCAAGGTCCTTTTGGGCAAGCGGACGGACCACCTGGTCGAGCCCTCCCGGTCCGCCGGGTCCGGCTGGGCGGCCGGAACGGACGACAAGCAGATTGCTGCCGAGCTTGGAGATATCGGCCTTTACCTTTTCGGTGGTGCCCGAGCCGATGGTGAGCATGGCGATGACGGCGGCGACGCCGATGACGATGCCGAGCAGCGTCAGGAACGAGCGCGGCACGTTGCGGCGGACCGACAGCAGCGAGAGGCGGACAGTTTCCCAGATCACGGTTACACCACCTCAAGGTTCATGGTGTCGGATGCGACATGTCCGTCGAGGAAGCGGATTGTGCGCTCGGCATAACCGGCGACGTCGGCCTCGTGCGTGACCATGGCGATGGTGAGGCCAAGCTCGGTGTTCAGCCTGGTCAAGAGTTCCATGATCTCGTGGGTGCGGGCGGTGTCGAGATTGCCGGTCGGCTCGTCGGCCACGAGCAGGGTCGGCCTGGTGACAATGGCGCGCGCGATCGCCACGCGCTGCTGCTGGCCGCCGGAAAGCTCGGCCGGCGTGTGGTGCTCGCGGCCGATAAGGCCGACCTCGGCCAGCGCTTTCATTGCGAGGTCATGACGCTCGCGGGCGGCAACGCCGCGATAGATCAGCGGCAATTCGACATTCTCCACCGCCGTGGTGCGCGGCAGGAGATTGTAGCCCTGAAAGACGAAGCCGACATAGAGGTTGCGCAGCATGGCGCGGCGGTTGCGGTCGAGACGGCCAGCATCGATGCCCATGAAGCTGTAGGTTCCGGCCGTCGGCGTGTCGAGGCAGCCGATGATGTTCATTGCCGTCGACTTGCCGGAGCCGGACGGTCCCATGATGGCGACGAATTCGCTGCTGCGGATAGCAAGGTCCACACCAGCCAGCGCATGGACCGTGGCCTCGCCCTGGCCATAGCTTTTCCAGACCTCGTCGAAGGTGATGAGCAGCGAGCCTGACATGATTTCAGCTCCGCTGCTGCGCTGCGGTGATGACGTGCGCGCCTTCTTCGAGGCCGGAGGTGATCTCGGTCAGTTCGCCATCGGTGGAGCCGACCTTGACGCTGACCGGCCGAGGCCGGCCGTTCTCCAGCACGTAGAGCGTGCGCGAGCCGTCGGTAGGCTGCGACGTCGCCAGGCGCTGGCGGTTGCCGCCTGGACGGCCCATGCGGCCCGTGAACAGGTCGCTCAGGCTCCACGCGCGGGCGGCTGTTTGCGCCGGCCGATAGCGAAAGGCGATCGCCGGCACTGTGAGCACGCCCTTGGCC
>NZ_RZSX01001710.1:0-397 GCF_004023105.1 Mesorhizobium sp. M5C.F.Ca.IN.020.32.2.1
GGCAGTTATGCTAGGAATTTAAGCACAATTATTGATCCTGCGCCAACGATCCGCCCGCTGAGGCGGGTTTTTTGTTTCGGCCGGATCGCTCGATGGCGGCCTTGTTTCAAGTTTCGGTCTTTCGGCGTGGCAAGTTTCACCGCCAATCGTCAAGCACGTCCGAAATGAAAGGGCTGTTTGACAGCCACGCCTGGAGAAAAGTGAACCTGATCGGTCAAGGCCTCGCCTCATCGGCCGTAAGTGCGTGCTCTCGCGTGCCGGAGACGATGATCTCCAGGACCTCATGCTCGCCGGTGTTCCTGACGTAGCGATCGCCGACGTTCTCGCCGCGCTTCAGCACCATCACGCGATCGCCCACAGCGAATATGTCAACGAGGCGGTGGGAGATGATGATCTG
>NZ_RZSX01001711.1:0-396 GCF_004023105.1 Mesorhizobium sp. M5C.F.Ca.IN.020.32.2.1
CGCTTGTAATGCTGCTTTGGCTGCAGATAGGTTTATTGGCACGGCAGGCAAATGTCGCGCGCCTGCCCGCTCGTTATTTGCGCTAAGACCGGATTTTGCCTTGATAAGCAAAGGTACTAAATTAGCTGACTCACATTGGCGAACCGGCATGACCAAAAAGTCGAACTGGAACCATCCAGCATTCTGCGGTCTCTTCGGCGGAAGCCTATGAGGCGACCTATGGAGCGCGGATTTATAGCTGTTGCTCTTATATTAGCTTAAGAGCATATTTCGTCAGCCGGCGAACTGCCCAAGCCGGTTAGGCTCGGCGCCATTCCCCTCGATCCCTTGACGCCGAGCCGCGGGGATCGGCAGCGCTGGAGGCGAACCATGCCCATGTATCTCACGAAATTCAGC
>NZ_RZSX01001712.1:0-396 GCF_004023105.1 Mesorhizobium sp. M5C.F.Ca.IN.020.32.2.1
GGTGATCATCGAACCGGCCTCAGCTGTCTGCTCGGCATGCTTGCGGATCGCCGGCAGATAGCGCTTGGCCAGCCAACCGAAGGCGGTGACCCAGATCACCACCAGCACCGCCAGCCTGAGATCGAGGCCGGCGACCAGCACCAGCGTCGTCACCGTATAGACGATCATGAACCAGACGACCCCGATGAAGCTTTCCATCAAATCGCCGGTCGCCTGGCCCGCCTGCCAGACCTTGGTCGCGATGCGGCCGGCGAAATCGTTCTGGAAGAAGTCGTAGGATTGGCGCGAGACATGGCGGTGCGCCTGCCAGCGCACCAGATTGTAGAAGCCGGGGGTGATCGTCTGCTCGTCGACCAGCGCCGCCAAGCCGACGACGATGGTGCGGACGACCAGCAC
>NZ_RZSX01001713.1:0-395 GCF_004023105.1 Mesorhizobium sp. M5C.F.Ca.IN.020.32.2.1
CCACGCTCGACCGCCACAAGCGCTGCATCGTTGCCGTGTCCGAAGGCGTCAGCACCGCCGACGGCAAGGCACTGGTCGAAAGCCTTGTCCCGCCGGAGAAACTGGAGCGCGATGCGCATGGCAACGTCAAGCTGTCGGGCAGCGACCTGCCGGCCGCCCTCGAGCGCGCGCTAGCCGAAGGATTGCCGGGCAAGCGGGCGCGTGTCGATGCGCTCGGCTACATGCCGCGCGGCTATGTCGGCGCCATCAACGCCGTCGATGCGCAGGAAGCTTTCGATGCCGGCGTTTTTGCCGTCGCTGTCGCCGAACAGGGCGGCGGCTCGGTGGCGCTGCAATATGACGGCAAGAAAACCGTGCTGAAGAAGGTGCCGCTGAAAAACGTCGCCGGCAAGACC
>NZ_RZSX01001714.1:0-394 GCF_004023105.1 Mesorhizobium sp. M5C.F.Ca.IN.020.32.2.1
CTTCGATGTAGCGCGCGTGATCGGCATCCGCATTTTCGGTGCCCAAGACAAGGGCAGAAAATCCCTCACTGCCGCACCTGTCGCGATAGGCACGATCGCGCGCGACGAAGACGTTGCGGTCCGCGATCGCTTTCGCCACCGCTTGCCCGTTGCCCACCGCCAGCGGCTCGAGATAGGTGCCGTCCTCAAGGAAGACGCAGCAGTTTTCCGTCCCGAAAGGATGGACGCCGGTCGGCGCCACGACAAAGCCAAGCGAAACCAGCCGCGCCCGCGCCACGTCGAGGCTCGCGGTCGGCAGCACAAGATGGTCAAGCGGATAAGGGCCTAGCGGACAAGGGCCTTCTGTCATCGTCTCGGTCATGCCGGCGCGGTGTGCATCATTCCGGAATTTGGT
>NZ_RZSX01001715.1:0-393 GCF_004023105.1 Mesorhizobium sp. M5C.F.Ca.IN.020.32.2.1
TCTCATGGGAACCGATACCCCTGATCGCTCGGCCAGTTCCGATTTGCGTCGTGGCTCGGGCCGGCGCTCTGAATTCGCGATGATGCACGTTCATGCAACCACCGCCATGTCTTTGCGTTTAACCGCCTTCAATCCTGCGGAGCGACAAAATGACGGCATTCATCCCGATTACAATCTACCTGAATCACAGGCCGATGGTGGTCGCGTCGATAGCCGACGCTGCGAAAGCGCTTCAGCAACCATGGCCATTCATGGACAAGCCGTCCCGACTTGAAGCAATCCGAATGATCGAGGAATGCCTGGCCGGTCATTGCAGTCACCAAGCTGCGTTCGCCGCTTTCGAGGCGGCTGCAACTGCACAGGGACTGCTTAAGCAGAAGCCTCCAAGCGAAG
>NZ_RZSX01001716.1:0-389 GCF_004023105.1 Mesorhizobium sp. M5C.F.Ca.IN.020.32.2.1
CTCATGCCCTCCCGTTCGAGGTCAGTGCCCGGTGAATCGATTCGGCCGCGTCGCGGCCCTGCGCGACGGCGGAGACTGTCAGGTCGTCGCCGCCGAAGATGCAGTCGCCGCCGGCCCAGACGTTTGGCAACGAAGTGCGGCCTTCGACATCGACCTTGATGCGGCCGCCCTCCAAAGCAAGCAAGGCACCGCTGCCGTTGAGCGCAGCCGGGACAAAGCTCTGGCCGATGGCCTTGAACACCTGATCGGCGACCAGCGTCAGCTGCTCGCCGGTGCCGACGAGCTTGTCGCCATCCATCGCCGTATATTCGAGTTCGATGCCCGACACCTTGCCGCCTGCGGCAATGACCCGCTTCGGCTGCAGCCAGTGACGGATGGTGACGCCGTTG
>NZ_RZSX01001717.1:0-384 GCF_004023105.1 Mesorhizobium sp. M5C.F.Ca.IN.020.32.2.1
AGGAGTCTTGCCTGGTGAGATCGACGGCGCCAGCTTCGGACCGCCGACAGCGCGGCCGACGAAAAAGGCTGATATGTCGGTCGCCCAAACCACCGCGAACAGGAAGAGAATGGCGATGAAGCCGGGATGATCGCCGTCACGCAAAAGAGCAAGTGACAGTCCCGAAATGGCGGCGTAGGCAAGGCCGGACGCGTCCCACTGTCCCGCCTGGCGCATCGAAGTCTGGCGCATCGAACCCACGACCACGGTGACAACGACCATCACTGTCACAAGAAGCAGAAGCCATGACGCAGGCAAGCCGGCGACCAAACCGCCGACGAAAACCAGAAGCAGCGCTTCCGGCAGAAAACCAAGACCCGTGGCGGCAACCGGGCGGCACATACG
>NZ_RZSX01001718.1:0-382 GCF_004023105.1 Mesorhizobium sp. M5C.F.Ca.IN.020.32.2.1
ACATTCATTCCTGCCATCAAAGGACCTTCGATGACATGCAGCGGGCGCTCGGCGGCAAGTCGCGCTTCGTCCGTGTCCGCGTCGATGAATTCGGTGATGCCGTTGACCAGTGCGTGCGAAATGCGCTGGTCGACAGGCCAGTCGCGCCAGGCGAGATCGCGTTCCTGCGCCTCCTTGCCCGCTGTGCCCTTGAAGCGTTCGGCGAGTTCCAGCATGCGTTCGGTCGCTGTGCCGCCGCCCTTCGGCTGACGGTTGTTGACGACGTCCTCGCAGGCTTCGCGCAGTTCCGGATCGATGGACTCGTAAACGGCAAGCTGCCCGGCGTTGACGATGCCCATGTCCATGCCGGCCTGGATGGCATGATAAAGGAACACGGCATGCA
>NZ_RZSX01001719.1:0-382 GCF_004023105.1 Mesorhizobium sp. M5C.F.Ca.IN.020.32.2.1
TGGGATGCCTACGCCGTCGTCAAGCGCGGCCGTGAGACGCGTCAGCCGCTCGAGCTTGAACTGCCTGAGCGGAAAATCTTGCTCAAGGAGGACGGCACCGTCGACCGGGTCGTCGTGCCGGAGCGGCTCGACGCACACAAGCTGATCGAAGAATTCATGATCCAGGCCAATGTCGCGGCGGCCGAGACGCTGGAGGCGAAACGGCAGGCGCTGGTCTACCGCATCCATGACGCGCCTTCGCTCGCCAAGCAGGAATCGCTGCGCGAATTCCTGCAGACGCTTGGCCTCTCGCTGGCACGCGGGGCGCAGATGCGGCCCAACCAGTTCAACGGGATTCTGGATCGCGTCCGCGGCGCCGACCATGAGGGACTGGTCAACGAGG
>NZ_RZSX01000171.1:0-8980 GCF_004023105.1 Mesorhizobium sp. M5C.F.Ca.IN.020.32.2.1
GTGCATCGCTGACCCGCCGCCGCGTATCCTCTGCCAACACGCCGCGGACCTTCAACGGAAAGGCGACGTTGTCAAACACTGACATATGCGGAAACAAAGCGTAACTCTGGAACACTAGTCCGATATTGCGCTGCGCCGGCCGGGTTGCCGTAACGTCGCGCCCGCCGAGGACGATACGTCCGGTGGTCGGCTCCGTTAGGCCGGCAATCAGCGAAAGGACCGTGGTTTTTCCCGACCCGCTAGGTCCGAGGATGGTAACGAACTCGCCTTGCTCGACCGTGAAGTCGAGCCGCTCCAACGCGCGGACCTGGCCGTATTGCTTCGAAAGTCCCTCAAGACTGATCGATGCCATCGTCCGAGCGCTCTCCCATTCTCGGTCCCTTTAAATTCTTACAGCTTCCTCAAAAACCATTGCGCGTCTAACATTTTTTAGGCATAGATTAATCGCCTATGAGCAATAATGGTGCAGCCCCTAGGTGCTGCAGTTCCGCGAGTACTACGGCGAGGCGCGAGGCATAGTTTGCCAATTCTTGTCGGAGCAAGATGGGTGGATGGTCTTGAGCTCCAACTCCGACGAAACAGTGCAGGCGGCAATCCCGCTATTTGAAGCCTTCGGCCAATAGGCCGCGCGTCGTACTCAAGTCCGCGGATGGGCTCCGTCCCTAGTCTACCACCTGAGCGTGATCGCCCGCCTGGCAGCATGGCGGGAAGCGGAACTGACCCGCTGAGGCTACTGCGGTGACAGCGGTGTGGAGGCCATGAAAAGGCGCGTCAGCGGCTTGGCCGATCGCGTCGGCTCGCGATGCGGATGAAGGCTTGATGGCCGTGCATCAGCAGCTCGATCGGCGGCTACTAAGCTCAGCCTGCCGCCATTCGTTACGACCAAGACTGGTTCGGCACCGCGACAGTGTCGGAGAGGCTTCCGCCTCAGCTGCCGCCAACCACACCATCGGGAGGGCCAAGCATCACGATTCGACGGGAATAAGCTTGAACAGCGTTCCAAATCTGATCGACATTGGTCTCAGGTGGACGGTATGTTTCAATCTCGGCAGCCTCGTAGCTTCTGCGTTGCAACGGCAGCCGCAGATTGGTGCAAATCCCCTTCTCATTTGCCTCATAATATGGGCTGGACGAACGATCCTGATCCTCGATTGAACGATTCGCGTATGCTTGGTGGTAATCGGCAGACCCACCAAATCTACGTCTACCGCCGAGAATGTCGATCAAACCACGAAGACGCTTACAGATCATGCAACGAGGTTCTCTCCAAAATGAGAAGCATTGAAACGTTCCGGGACTTGGAATCCGAGGCTACCGAGTGGCGTCGCTACATCCATGAAAATCCAGAACTATACTTTCAGGAACACAACACTGCGAAGTTCGTGACCGAGAAACTCGCCTCCTTCGGCATCAACCACATTGAAACAGGGATAGCCGAGACCGGAATCGTCGCGTTGATCCAGGGCGAAGGCGGCGACGGACCCACCATCGGGCTGAGGGCGGACATGGATGCTCTGCCGATCGCTGAGACGTCAAACAAACCGTGGTCGTCGAAAAAACCAGGCGTTATGCATGCCTGCGGCCACGACGGTCATACGGCCATGTTGCTCGGTGCTGCGAAATACCTGGCGTCTACCAGCAAGTTCAAGGGCTCGGTTGCCTTGATCTTTCAACCGGCAGAAGAGCCCGAATTCCCAACTGGCGGCTTTAAGATGGTCAAGGAAGGGATCATGGACCGCTTCGGCATATCCCAGGTCTTTGGCATGCATACCGCACCGGGCGTAGAGGTCGGCAAATTCGCCATATGCGACGGCCCGATCATGGGCTCGCAAGACGATTTCGATATTATCGTGAAGGGCAGGGGCGGCCATGCGGCCTCGCCGTATCGGACGATCGATCCCGTTGTCATAGCAGCACAGATCATTCTCGGCCTTCAGACCCTGGTGTCGCGCAAGACCGATGCGAGGGAGTCGCTGGTGATTTCGGTCACCAAGTTGAGCGCCGCACAGGCCTACAACGTTATTCCCGATCAGGTTCAAATCGGCGGGACCGTTAGGACTCTCGCATCTGGCCTGCGGGACTTCGCCGAGCGAGAGATTTTGGCGTCCGCTCAGGGGATCGCTCGCGCTTTTGGGGCAGATGTCGAGTTCAAATACCTCCGTTCCGTTCCACCGACCGTCAACAACACGAAGGAAACCCATTTAGCAATTGAGGCGGCACGCAGCCTCGTCGGGTCTGAGTCCGTGGACAATAAGATGAGACCAAGCATTGGGGCCGAAGACTTCGCCTACATGCTTGAGGCCCGCCCAGGCGCGTTCATTTTCCTTGGGAATGGGCCGACGGCTCCTGTGCACCACCCTGAGTTTGACTTCAACGACGAAGCCCTGCCTTACGGGATAGGCTATTGGGTAAACTTGGCGGAAACGGTGCTGGCTGCGTGAACGGTTAAGGTGAAATTGGCAAGCGGCGCTCGAGAGGAATATTTGAATGTCTTTTCATCATCGCCCTCTCGCGCTAGCTCCTCGTCATGCTCACGCTCTGCATTTCGGGATGCTGCATTTGACCGCCCGCGGGGCGGCAACTCTCGATAGATGATGCGGCTCAGCTGTCAGGTGGGGACGGTTCATAGAACGGCAGAGTCATAACATTCTGCCCGATTTACAGTGCCGCGAAGATGTCGAAACCCTGAAACTCAGTTGTCAGGGTCGTGAGCCTCGCGCAGCTAGAATACTGTTGAGCTAGCGCTCCATGGGGCGACTAGCGTCGTCTTTGAGTTGTCTGTGTTTGAGGGAGCTACATGAGCAAAGTGTATCGAAACCCAGGTTCGGCTTTGGAAGGTCTGTTGTTTGACGAAATGTTCATCGCTGCCGGTGGGTTCGGGCTCTGCGGCATCCCGGAGCTGCTGATCGGCGCGCTCCGTGAGGCAGGTATCAAAGGGCTGACGATCGCTTCCAACAATTGCGGCGTCGACGACTTTGGGCTCGGCGTGCTCTTGAAGACGCGGCAGATCAAGAAGATGATCTCCTCCTATGTCGGCGAGAACGCCGAGTTCATGCGGCAGTATCTGAGTGGCGAGCTGGAGCTCGAGTTCAACCCGCAAGGTACGCTGGCCGAGCGCATGCGCGCCGGCGGAGCTGGCATTGCCGGCTTCTATACCAGGACCGGTGTTGGCACCGTCGTTGCCGAGGGCAAAGAAGTAAAGATCTTCAACGGTGAGACGTATGTGCTCGAAACAGGCATCGTCGCCGATCTGTCTATCGTAAAGGCCTGGAAGGCCGATACCTCGGGGAATCTCATATTCCGCAAGACAGCGCGCAATTTCAATCCGCCGGCCGCCACCTGCGGCAAAGTCTGTGTTGCCGAAGTTGAAGAGATCGTGCCTGCCGGCAGCCTCGATCGCGATCAGGTGCACCTGCCGGGGATTTACGTGCACCGCCTGATCCAGGGCGAGCACGAGAAGCGCATCGAACAGCGCACGACGCGCGCAGCAGCTTGATGGGAGGGGCGGCACGATGGCTTGGGACAGAGACCAGATGGCGGCACGGGCCGCGCGCGAGCTAGAGGACGGCACCTATGTCAATCTTGGCATCGGCATTCCGACGCTGGTCGCCAATCATATTCCCGACGGCATTCATGTGACGCTGCAATCGGAGAACGGCCTGCTCGGCATTGGTCCCTTCCCAACAGAGACGGAGATCGACGCCGATCTGATCAATGCCGGCAAGCAGACGGTGACGGCGCTACCGCATTCCGCCTTCTTTGATTCCGCGCAGAGCTTTGCCATGATCCGTGGCGGCAAGATCGCAATGGCGATTTTGGGGGCCATGGAAGTGGCGGAAAACGGTGATCTCGCCAACTGGATGATTCCAGGCAAGCTGGTCAAGGGCATGGGCGGTGCCATGGACCTTGTCGCCGGCGTGAAGCGTGTGGTTGTCGTCATGGACCACACCAATAAGGCGGGCGAATCGAAGGTGCTGAAAGCCTGTACGCTGCCGCTCACCGGCCAGCGTGTGGTCGACCGCATCATCACCAATCTTGGAGTCCTCGACGTTGTCGAGGGCGGGCTGAACCTCGTTGAATGCGCCGACGGCGTAAGCGATGAAGAACTGCGTCGAGCAACCGAAGCAACGATCGTCAACTAGGTCCAAACAAGCTACACTATAGCACGCGTTGACGATCTCCGTGAGGGCTTTGGCCCCTGAGCCATGGGAGACGATATGTCCATACTCTCGATCGTCACAGCGCCAACGTCGCTTGCTCCATGCCGTGCATTCTTCGGGCATCCTTGCAGTTGTGACTGAAGCCGGCAAGGCGCGGGGTTTCCGTCGACCCGCACGTTGGCTATCACGATCTCGTCGGCTTCCTGCCAACACCTGGACCGATCATCCGCTTCCGTGCGCCTTCCGGCCTCGACTCGACGCCAACGTAGGGATGGGCTCTGAGATTCCCGGCCTTTTCGATCCGATACCAAAGCCGATCGGCATTCGCGTCACCCGTCAGAAGGCGCTGACCCGCGACGCCGCGCATTTGCAGAGTTCCGGATCGAGGGTGTGGCTTCGGTGCTGCCCTTCCACGGCGCGATGCTCGAGGGAACGGGATCTCACCAGCGAGGTTGGCTCACGGATGTATGCCAGCTGGATCGACCGCATTTCGCGGCATCCTGCGCCGCGCGTCGACCCGATCGAGGGCTGTTGCGCAGTTTCATCGAAATCGACTGCAGACGTTATACACTCGGCCTGCCGGCGGGCTCTTTTCCTCTCTCCGCGCCACAACCGATTGCAGGCGGCACCACCCCGGCGAGCGACGACGGGGCGGCGGCGCCGATCCATGGGATGCTTCAGCAAATGACTGGTCGAAGATGGAGCGGAGTCGCCGAAGATGAAGCGGTTGGCGCTTATGAGGCGATTAAGATGGAGGGCGCATCCTCCATTCCAAAGGCGGGCCGCATTCGCATCAAAGTTGAGGCTGGCGACGCGGCCCCTTTCAACACCGAACTGAGGACGATCCGCTCATCCTCCTCGTCGCGCAAACTCAGGCACAGTTCTCGCAAGGCACCATCCCGCAAGGCTCCGTGCCCAGACCAACGAGAGTGTTGAGCATGATCGAAAGCGACATGCTCGCTGCTTTCATTCTGCTTTTGCCTAAGGGTTGCTAGTCGGCGACAGCCCTGACGAGATCGGAGGGCGGTGGCGCGTACCATCTGTCCTCGTCGTGAGTGCTCGTCATTAAGGCGATAGGAGTTCAATGGAGGGCGTTCTTTACGAACCAATCGCGCGAGCGGCTCGGCAGCGTGCTCCGCGCGGAGCTGGGTTGAAAGTCGAAATGGCAGATCGTTGCGCTGATCTGCCGTCACCTCGCATCGCTGTGTGCAACTAATATTTCAGAGGTAGCGGGACTTTGGCGGAAACTATTCAATCCGCAGCTGTACGATCCGCAATGTCGCGGAAACAGAGCGGTCGGTGAAGCGTCACACGGTACGATTGCCACTGGCGACGCCAAAGTGATCGTCGAGGCCGACAGGGATCGATGTCGCTCTCGCCGCAATCCAGATGATCGACACTATGATCAAAGACGGCCTGTGGGATGACTTCCTTCTGTATTCAATGGTGACGCTGAGCGATGAACCATCTTGATTGGAACTCAATCGACAAGAGGTTGGCTGCGTAAAGCAACAGACTGCCGCCGCTGTCCGGTTGTTACTCGACTGGACTTTGTTCGCGCGGCGCGCCCTGCCGATGTCCTCCCCACCGGCAGGGCGCAGTTTTCAGGATGCTGCGCGGGGCGAATGCAGCGATCCGTGATCGGGGTTTGAGAAGAGGAGTGCCGGCAGCTTTGGTTGCAGGGGAATGTGGCAATGAAACGAGGACAAGGGTCAGATTGAATGCGCAGTGTCGCGGGCGCAGATGCGGATCCAAATTCGCCAGCGACGATTGCGCCGCTCAAGAATAGGACCTTTCGCTCAATCTGGCTCGCCACGCAGGTCTCCAGCCTCGGTTGGCTGATGCAGACTGTTGCCATCAGCTGGCTGATGGCCACGATCTCGACTTCTGATTCGATGGTTGCGCTGGTGCAGACTTCATCGTACCTGCCCGCGTTCATCTTGTCTGTCTTCGTCGGCGCTATTGCCGACAATTTCAGCCGTCGCCGCGTCATGTTCGCCGGCCGTAGCCTTATGGCGATAGCTTCCGCGATGCTGGCCGCCCTTGTGGCGCTGGGTTTCGCCTCTCCTTGGATGATTCTCGGCGTCAGCTTCTTGATCGCGTGCGGTGGAGCTCTCCACGATCCCGCCTGGCAGGCCTCGGTGGGTGATATGGTGAATCGCCGCGATGTTCCCGCTGCCGTCACCCTACTGTCTGTCGGCTTCAACACGGTCAGGACAGTGGGTCCGGCGCTCGGCGGCCTTGTCGTTGCATCGTTCGGGCTTGTGACGGCTTTCGCGGTGACCACACTCTGCTACCTGGTCCCGCTGGGTACCATATGGCGTTGCAAGTGGAAGGTTCACTCTTCACCTCTTCCGCGCGAATCCATGAAGACGGCAATCTATGACGGCCTGCGGTTCACGGCGATGTCATCGGAAATCAAGTCGGCGATCGCGCGCGGAACCCTCTTTGGCCTGGCGAGCAGCGCCATACTTGCGCTGCTGCCGCTGGTTGTTCGCGATCAGCTGGGAGGAGGACCGGTCGCCTACGGCACGCTCATGGCAGGCTTCGGAACAGGCGCCTTGCTGGCGGGCGCTTCCCACAGCACATTGAGACGGGTCTTGTCGGAAGAATGGCTGATGAGGCTTGCCTGTATTGCCTGCGCGGCATGCTCCATTTTCCTTGCAGTGAGCTCTTCGCCTGCAGTCGCGGCCATCGGGCTCGCTTTGGGCGGTGCAGGCTGGGTCACTGCCTGGTCCGGGCTTGGCGTAAGCGTTCAGCTGTCAAGCCCGCGCTGGGTCGTGGGGCGCACCATCTCGATCTACTATGCCTTGGTAGATGGAGGGATTGCGGCCGGTAGTTGGATGTGGGGCACTGTAGCCGAGAATTATTCATTGGCTTGGGCGCTCGAGTGCTCCGCTGGCGCTCTGTTGCTCGTTGCCGCGACAGGCGCCCTGTTTCCTCTTCGGGAGCGCCGCGGTGCCGCTCCCGATCCTTTGGAGGAATTCAGTGCCCCGGCAGTTGCGCTCGATCTGAAGCCGAGAAGCGGTCCCATCGTCGTCAGGGTTGAGTATCTTGTACTGGAGGAGAACGTCGCGCATTTCCTGGACCTCATGCGCGAGCGCCGTCATGTACATAGCCGCGTCGGCGCTAGGCATTGGACCCTGCAGCGCAACCTTGAGAAGCCGACGCATTGGATAGAAACCTTTCACACGCCGACCTGGACGGACTACCTTCGCCTGAACCATCGTCTCACGACCGCCGACAAGGAACTGGACGAGCGTGTCCTCCACTTGCACGCGGGGGAACGCCCACCTCAGAAGATCCTTTTGATCGAGCGCCCGACAGGCCACGCTCGCAAGCCCGAGTACTCGACGTCTTATTTCCCCCGCCACTGAGCATCGATGGGCATTCATGCTGCGATGAACGGTCTCGACGCTACCCTCGAAGAAGTCGGCCAGGTTGGTGACGCCGAGCAAATTCCGGGCCTGCTGCAGCGCGTCGCGGAACGGTACGCCCTGAAGACTGTCGCCTATCTGGGGACCGGCACGCTCGATCGGAAATTTCCTCGGCAAGAGCCGTTTATCCCGAAGTTTGCATTTGTGAGTTTGACAAGTTGTTGATCCGGCTCAGCAATCTTGCCGACGGGCTTTTCGGCTACTGGACACGTGCGGGGTCGAGGGCGAGCAGCCGGAAGGCGGCCTCCTGAAGCGGGGTTGGTCTGGAGTAGAGGGCGAAGCGGTGGTTGGGGCGTGCCGGGACGCGCATGGTGTTGCGGACCAGCGTGCCGAGGTGAGCAATGAGGTCGGCGAAGCTCATGACCCGCTGGCCGTCGGCCGAGCGCTTGATGGCCTTCTTGGATTTCACCGCCTCGGACGGCTCGGTCGCGGTGACGGGCGAACGCCGTTCCGCCCTGGCGGCGTCGAGGTCGGTGTCGTGGAACAGCAGCGGAGCCAAGGCCTGCCGCAGATGCCATTCGACGTGATAGGCGAGCATGCACAGGAAGACATGGGCGCGCACTCTCTGTGCTGTCCAGTGGCGGATCGGCCGGATGTCGAGATCGACGGTCTTCAACGATCGGAAGGCGCGCTCGACCCGCGACAGATCCTTGTAGGCCTGCACCGTTTCAGCCGCGTCGAGATGCTCGGCCGGCACGCTGGTGCGGATGACATAGATGCCGTCGAGGCGAGCCTCCTCTTCGATGTGCTCGATCCGACGCTGCCAAGTGAGCGAGCCGTCGCCGATCTCGACATCGAAGTGCTTGGCCATCTTCCTGCTGTCGAGCACGGCACCGACCGCCAGGCCGATCTGGGCGGCGCCGCGCAGGGGAGCCCTCTTGCGCCGCACGCGGGCCTCGATGCGGGCAAGTTCCTGCTCGGTCGCGGCCAGCAGTTCGTCGCGCTTGCGCGTGCGTTCGGCGGCGAGATCGCGATTGCGGCACACGATCAGCCGCTCGCCCGGGAACATGTCAGGGGCGCTGATCTCGGCGAGATCCCGCTCGTCGAACAACGACAGCTGCAACGGCCCGTTGTCCGCCGCCAGCGCCTGGATCGCCGGCGCGCGCAGACAGGTGATCCAGTCCAGGCCTGCCGGCCTGAGATCGTCGCGGATGCGGGCCGAGGTGATCATGCCGCGGTCCCCGACCAGCACCAGGCGGCCGATCCCGAAGCGATCCTTGATCTTCTCGATCTGCGAACTCAGCGTCGATGGATCGGCCGTGTTGCCATCGAAGACCTCCACCGCGACCGGCAGCCCCTCGCGCGTGCACAACAGCCCGTAGACGATCTGCGGCCGGTCACTGCGGTGATCGCGGCTGTGACCATGACGCGTCAGCGGACAGC